>JAKASN010000232.1 GCA_021819025.1 Actinomycetes bacterium
CTGCTGAGGTCGCCGCGCACTTGGGCGCGCAATTTGACATCTATTCCGGCGACGATTCGCTCACCCTTCCGCTGCTATCGATCGGGGCAGCCGGGGTGATCGGAGTCGCCACCCACTGGGCGAGCCCATTTTTCGCCGAGATGATCGCCGCCTTTGCGCGTGGAGACACCTCCCGGGCAATCGCGGTGAACGCGGCGCTCTTTGGCTCTTACAACTACGAAACTTCCGAATCCGCACCAAACCCCATCCCCACCAAAGTGATGATGCGACAGCTTGGCTTTTCCGTGGGGGCGTGTCGCCTTCCACTTGGAGCCCCCCGCGAGGGGCTCGAGATCGAAGCCGCACGCGTGCTCGCTGAACTCAAGGGTGCGGGCGAGGACCTCATGATAAAGGCTAATTTTTGACCAAGACTAAAAACGTATCCCGAGAGCCGCTCAAGGTGGTCTTCTTGGGGGGTCTCAGCGAGATCGGCCGCAACTGCGCCGCGCTGGAGATCGACAATGAAATCCTCATCATCGACTGTGGGCTGATGTTTCCCACCAGCGATACCCCGGGGATCGACCTCATCTTGCCGGACTTCGAATACCTGGTGGCAAATGCCTCCAAAGTGGTGGGGGTGGCGATCACCCATGGCCATGAAGACCACGTCGGCGCCTTGCAGTACCTGTTGCGCGAGATGCCGCTCTCCATCTATGGCTCGGCTCTCGCCCTTTCGCTTGCCAAGAGCCGCATCGATGAGGCGGGACTCTCCTCGCGGGCCACGATGTTCGCCGTCACCGACGGCCAGAACATTCGCATCGGCAAATTCGAGGTGGAGTTCATCCCGGTCACCCATTCGGTTCCCGACGCCCACGCCTTGGCGATTCGCACCCGGGTGGGCACTATCGTGCACTCCGGGGACTTCAAGATCGACCTCACTCCAGTGGACGGGCGTCTCACCGACATCGGACGCCTCGCCCAGATCGGCAAGACCGAAGGGGTTCGCCTCCTCCTCGGAGACTCCACCAACGCCGAAGAGTCCGGCCACTCCGATTCTGAGTCCGACGTCGGAGAAGTGCTCGATCAGATCCTCGCCAAGCACCGCACCCAGCGCGTCGTAGTGACCTGCTTCGCCTCTCACATTCACCGCATCCAGCAGATCGCCGATGCCGCGATCGAAGCGGGACGGATGATCTTTCCCCTCGGGCGCTCGATGGGGAAAAATATCGCTCTAGCACGGAGCCTCGGGCTGCTCGAGATCGCTGAAGTGCACTTAGCTGACATCGAGTCGGTCTCCAAGTACCCCGACGATAAGATCTGCGTCATCTCCACCGGGAGCCAAGGAGAGCCCCTCTCGGCGCTCTCACTGATGGCCGCCAACGAGAACCGCTTCATCAAGATCGCCAAAGGAGACTTGGTGATCATCTCAGCAGACGCCATCCCCGGCAATGAGTCCGCGGTGGGCAAAGTCATCGACGGGCTGCATCGCCGCGGCGCCGAAGTGATCCATGCCGGGATCGCCAAAGTGCACACCTCGGGTCACGCCAAGCGCGATGAGTTGCGCCTCCTCCAAGCTCTCACTCAACCCGAGAGCTTCATCCCCGTCCATGGCGAGTACCGCCATCTCTCCAGCCATGCCAATCTCGCCATCGAGATGGGCCTTGATCCCTCCCAGGTGATCCTGGCTCTTGACGGCGATGTCATCAGCGTGGGACACGACACTTTCGAGAAGTCCGGAAGAGTGAGTGCCAACTACCTCTATGTCGATGGCGCGGTAGGCGACATCTCCAAAGGGGTGCTGCGGGACCGCAAGACCCTCGCCGCAGAAGGCGTGGTCATCGTAGTGGTGGCACTGGAGATCTCCACCGGCACCATCATCACCGGACCCGAGATCATCACTCGCGGCTGGGCGCACAGCGAAAACGACAAGCCGGAGCTCATCGCGGAGCTTCTCGACGATCTCAACGAAGCGATCACCCGATCCATCAAGGTTGCGATGGGGGAAAAGGCCACCGATTACACCACCATCTCGCGCCATATCCGCTCCACCACCGCCAAGATGATCGAAAAGCGCACCAAGATGCGTCCCATGGTGATTCCGGTGGTTACCGAAATTTAACTGACCCACCCCCGGGCATCCTTTAGGGCTTCGCCGGGGGTCGTGGTGCCCCACGGGGTGGCCCGCTGAGCAGCCTTTGGATTGCTTTGGTGCGGGCTGGGGCGCAATTTCGTTTAGTTTTGGCTTACAGAGATGTAATTTCATTTGCCCAGCAGGTGCTTGGCATCTGGTACCGTTGGAGGTATGAAACTGGCCAGCAGGGGCGCATCTAGTGGCAATTCGACGCGCAGCTCCAAGGCGAAGCAAGCTTCTGCGCGCGCCAAGGCGGGTACCTCGGGGCGCGTCGGAGCTGGAGGGGGGAGGAGAACCCCTCCCAAGGCTCGGGCGCAGCGGCGAAGCTCGCCCTCCCGCTCTGCGGGGGCGATGCCCGCCCTGGCTGCGGAGCGAGCGACACCCAAGCACCAAGGCGATCTCGTCGGTCTGGCGATCCTGGTGGTGGTTTTGGCGCTCGGTCTCGCCGAAGCGTCCATTTTAGGTTCCGTGGGGCGCTACGTCGATGGCGGCCTCTCCTATCTCCTTGGCCCGGCGCGCATCGTCGACTACCTCTATCTCGCCGCGATTGGCGCCGCGCTGCTACTAGAGGCTCGACATCTCCTTCCGCGGCGCTTTGTGGTGAGCGGAGTGATCTCGCTTTGGGCGCTTGCGGGATTAGGAGCGGGATATCTCTGGGTCACCGAAGCGCTCAGCTCCCATGACGCGATGGGGCGCCTTGGAGGAGTCATCGGCTACTACAGCTTTAGTGCCACCTCACGAGCCCTGGGAAATAGCGGCGCGTTGCTGGTTCTTGGCATGGTCTTGGTGGGCTTTGGCCTCGACGCCTTGGGAAACTCTCCCATCGCGATCATTCGCCGCTTTAGACGCCCCATCGCAGCGCGCGCAACCCCATCATCGCGCGCCGGCGAGGAGATCCCGAGCTACCTAGGGGACCAAGATAGCCTGACCGAGAGCTCCGAGGCGCGAGGATCGTTTCTCTCGCGCCGCTTCGCGGCGCGCCACAGCCCATATGACTACGACGCCGAGGAGGCGCTCGATCCACGGCGCCCCGACTACTTGGACCAAGACGCGCCTAGGGAGAGCGGGGGAGACCCTCTTGGGAGAGGTGCCACTGTCCCAAGTGTCGCACGCGCTAGCTCCGGCGCGTCACCGCAAGCTCCCGAAGGGGAGTTAGAGGAGCCTGCTGCTCTTGGAGACGCGATGGCGATGGCCCCATCGCCACTCGGTGTGCCCACCAACTGGAAGCTCCCCGCTGCGGCGCTCTTGAAGCGCTCGGTGTCAAGAGCGCTAGACAAGGATGAGCTTTGGAAGCGCGGCAAGGTGCTCGCCGAAGCTCTCGCCACCCACAAAGTGGAGACTTCGCTGGTAGGAATGACCGTGGGCCCCACGGTCACCCGCTACGAGCTGGAGTTGGGTTCGGGAGTTAAGGTGGCGCGGGTGACCTCGCTTCACAAGGACATCGCCTATGCCATGGCCGCGGCCGACGTGCGTATCCTCGCCCCGATTCCGGGACGCAGCGCGATTGGAGTGGAGGTTCCCAACACCAAGCGCGTCGTGGTGGCACTCGCCGATGTGCTGAGCGCTCCCGAGGCCATCGCGGCCACCCACCCCCTCGCGGTGGCGGTGGGACGCGACATCTCCGGCAAGGCGGCGATGGCGAATTTGGCCGAGATGCCCCACGTGCTCATCGCCGGGGCGACAGGTTCGGGGAAGTCCTCTTGTTTGAACTCCATTCTCACCTCGATCCTCATGCGCACCACCCCCGATGAGGTGCGCCTCATCCTGGTGGACCCCAAGCGGGTGGAGCTCGGACAGTACAACGGCGTGCCACACCTGCTCACCCCGGTGGTCACCAACCCCAAGAAGGCCGCCAACGCTCTGGCCTGGGCGGTAAAGGAGATGGAGCGGCGTTACGACATGCTCAGCGAGCTCGGCGCGCGTGATATCGGGGGATACAACCAGATCGTCGCCAACTTGGCAAGTGAATACACCACCAGTGATGAGGTGTCGCCGATAGAGATCGAGTCGGGGCCCGCTCCGCTCTTTGACTCGGTCGCCGAGAAGCGCTATGGCCATCTCCCCTACATTCTGGTGGTGGTCGACGAGCTCAACGACCTCATGATGGTGGCCGCCCGCGACGTGGAGGACTCCATCTGTCGCATCGCCCAGATGGCCCGAGCGGTGGGAATCCATCTGGTAATTGCCACCCAGCGTCCCAGCGTCGATGTCATTACCGGTCTCATCAAAGCCAACATCCCCTCGCGGATGGCTTTTTCGGTCTCCTCGCTGGCGGACTCGAGGGTGATCTTGGACCAGCCTGGCGCGGAGCGCCTCATCGGCAAAGGCGACATGCTTCTGCTCGGGGCGTCCTCCTCGCATCCCCAGCGCATCCAGGCCCCCTGGGTCTCTGAAGAAGAGGTGCGCAAAGTGGTGGCCTCGTGGATCCGCCAGGGCAAGGCGGCCTATATGGGCGAGTTCGAAGCCGCGGAGGCCGCGGTGGAATCCGCCAGCGAAGCCGAAGACGAGGACGAGCTCTTCGGGGCGGCGATGGAGCTG
>JAKASN010000233.1 GCA_021819025.1 Actinomycetes bacterium
AAAGCGCGATCGGCGGTTGCAAGCACGAAGCAGGCCGCCGATGAAGCCGCGATGGAGTGCAGCCAGGTGGAGCGATGGGAATAGACAACCCCTTTGGGATTCCCCGTGGTACCACTGGTATAACACATCCCCGCCGCATCAGACTCCAATTCGGGTTCTAACCAGTCAAAGCTACTGGGAAATCCCGCGATGAAGTCTTCGTAAGAACGAACCCGATAAGGCTCCTCGCCGAAAGAGCCAATCTCGGCTTCCCCCACCACCAAGACTTCGGTGACGCTCGGACAATTCTTGAGAACTTTCACCAGGAGCGGCATGACTACAGCATCGGCGATAATCACCTTGTCGTCGGCGTCGTTGATGATGAACTCGAGCTGCTCGGAAAAGAGCCGGATGTTGAGGGTGTGCATTACCGCGCCCATCGAGGGGATGGCGAGGTAGGCCTCGAGATGTTGGTTGTGGTTGAAACAAAAGGTGCCGACGCGATCAGAATTAGCGATCCCCAGCGACCTAAGCGCGTTGGCGAGTTGCCCTGAGCGCGAAAACACCTCCTGGTAGCTCTTGGTGGTAATCCCGCTGGCGTCATAGGAGATCACCTGAGACTTTGGATAGAGCAGGGCCCCGTGGCGCAAAAGCGACGGAACCGAGAGCTTGGAATTCTGCATCGTGCCTTTCAACTTCCCTACCTCCTGCGCCGAGACTTCCTTGGTGTGCTGAGCAAAAACGAGTTGACTCCGCGTCACCCATTCTTATACAACCAGATCACCAGATGTCGCAAAATGGCTCGTTACCTCGATATCTCATCAAGTGCGCCAATTGGACCTAGGGTGCAGATCCGCAACTTTTCAGGATTGTTGTCGCGTTCGGGGTCTTTGGGATTAACGGCGCCTTTACCGTCGTCCGCTCTATTTATCGGGGAATCTTTCCCGGCTTGTCACCTGTGTGCGAAGGGCTGATCGAGTCAGGGAGGGATGTCCCATCTGATACCCGCAGCTTGTGCCGACTTGATATCGCTTTCTCGCAAAGTTACTAGCGGAGGGCCAGGGAACAAAGCTCCTTCCTTGATCTTTCATATCGCATCGCTTAGCCAACGACCTAAAGGGTCGACTTTTGGTTAGCATTCACAACACAGTTCCCCTGGCCCGCCCCCAGTGGACGAGCGAATGTCGATTAATGCGCCGTTTGGGTGTAGCTCGCCAGGCCCCAAACGAGAATTGCACTTTGCCAGCGGCCCAAAGTCGGCCTAGGCTGGGCGACTATGACCACACCGCCGCGCGTAGCAATCATTGGAGCGGGGATCGAGGGCGCCTCAGTCGCCTTCTACCTGGCCTCTCAGCACGCTATCGCAGCTGAACTTTTTGATCCAGATCCCTATTCGGGGGCTTCCCAAGTCGCCGCAGGAATGCTCGCACCAGTGGCAGAAGCGGTGTATGGCGAAGAAGGCCTCCTCGAAATGATGCTCGAAGCAGCTCGCGACTGGGTGGAACTCGATGCCAAGCTGCAAATATCTTTCAATCTCGCCACCGGATACCGCGCGGGAGGTTCGCTGTTGGTGGCCGTGG
Source organism: Actinomycetes bacterium (assembly GCA_021819025.1). GTDB lineage: Bacteria > Actinomycetota > Acidimicrobiia > Acidimicrobiales > Acidimicrobiaceae > Acidithrix. The sequence goes on from JAKASN010000233.1 coordinate 1,560, forward strand.
GACCCAACGATGCGGCAGAAGTCGAGCGCACTTGGCGCTTCTATCAAAAGCTCGGCCTAGACGCCAGGCTGGTTCAAAAGAGAGAACTCGGCGAAATTGAACCTGCCCTGGCCCCTGACATCTCACTAGGTATCTACGCCGAGATAGACAACCAAGTTGACAATCGGGCCGCACACCGCGCTCTGCTCAGCGCCTCAGAGCAACTCGGCGCCACATTGACCCGTTCTCGAGTTATCGCTGTGGCCCCGCAAGCAGGGGGATGGTCACTTCACCTGGAGGATGGATCGCATCGGAGCTTCGATAAAGTCATCGTTGCCGCAGGAGTACGCGCCGGCGAAATCGCTGGGCTCCCTAACTACCTCAGCAATGTGCTGCGCCCCATCCGTGGCCAGGTGATTCGTCTTGGAGCCACGGCGTCGGCGCCGCCACCGGGACATGTGGTTCGCTCGATCTGGCAGGGCCGTGGGGTCTATGTCGTACCCCGGGTCAGCGGCGAGGTTGTCATCGGAGCCTCCACTGAAGAGGTTGGCTTTGATCCCACCCGTAGAGCACGCACCACCTTCGAACTCTTGCGCGACGCCTTCCGTGTCCTGCCTGGCCTCGGGGAGATGCATCTCGAAGAGATCAATCTAGGCTTTCGTCCCGGCACCCCTGATAACGCACCCCTGCTGGGCGAAGTGGCTGATGGCCTGATCATGGACCTGGGACATTTCCGCCACGGCATCTTGCTAGCTTCTGTTACCGGGAAGTGGATTGCCAAAGAAGTTACCTCTCCTGGGAACAACCCTTCTCTCAAAGACTTTGATCCGGCGCGCTTTACCAACACTGGGGCTCCCTGACATGTCGAGCGGCCGTCAGGACACATCCGCGCTTGGCGCATCCAGAGTTAAAGTTTGCTTGCCATGACCGCGCCAACCAACGAGATTTGCATTAGCGTCAACGGCGAAGCAACCACCATCGCTTCCCAGTCCTCGATAGCCGACCTCGCCCAACAGCTCGATCTACCGTTACGGGGCGTGGCAATCGCTCTCAATGGCGAGATCGTGGCGAGAAGCGCCTGGGGCACCACACTTCTTGAGAGCCGCTCCAAGGTCGAAGTGGTCTCGATCGCAGCCGGAGGGTGAGCGCGATTGTCCTCTGCTCGGATCTGCGCGGTGATCGGCGATCACTCCCTATTCTGGGAACTTCTCAAAGGAGGAAAACCGATGCATAACTATCCGCCGCTGCGAGTCTCTAACCACGAATTCGCCTCAAGGCTCATCACCGGCACCGGAGCGATGACTTCCCTGGCGATGCTCCGCGCATCGCTCATCGCCGCCGAAACTTCCATGACCACGGTCGCGATCCGGCGCTTCGATCCCCACGCCTCGACGGGACTCTTTGAGATGTTGGAGGAACTCTCCCTCTCGGTGCTGCCCAACACCGCGGGGTGCTACAGCGCCAAAGAAGCTGTCGCCACTGCCAAACTCGCTAGGGAGGCCCTGGGAACCGACCTCATCAAGGTTGAGGTGATCGCCGACGACGCGACACTCTTACCCGACGGCCTTGAGACATTGCGCGCCACTGCTGAGCTTGCCGAAGCGGGCTTTTGCGTCATGGCCTACGCCAGCGACGATCCCATCCTGGCACGCCGCCTCGAACAAGCCGGCGCCAGCGCGGTCATGCCGTTGGGTTCGCCGATCGGAAGCGGACTTGGAATCCTCAACCCTTACAATATCGAAACCATCGTCGCCAACGCTGGCGTCCCGATCATTTTGGACGCCGGAATCGGCACCGCGTCGGATGCAGCCCAGGCTATGGAACTCGGCTGTGCAGGGGTTCTGGTGGCGTCGTGTGTCAATCGCGCCGAAGATCCTCCCACCATGGCGAGAGCGCTGGCACTCGCAGTCGAAGCGGGATACCTAGCGCATTCTGCGGGGCGAATTCCCAAACGTAGTTCGGCGCTGGCAAGTAGTGCTGCCTTTGGCATCGCGGAACTGGGATAGTGCTTCACCGTGGAGGGCGCACCCCACTGCTTCGGCTGGGAGTTTCCTGCCCAAAGAGCGAAAATCGCTTCGCCGTTGGCGTAACCTTAGAGACCGAACGGTAGCTTTGCCTGCGAGCAAGAAAAGGGGGTCGTCGGGTTTATGTATAATGCTGCCAAGACTCCCCCGGTAGTCCTGTCCATCGCGGGTTCGGATTCGGGGGGAGGAGCGGGGATCCAGGCCGACATTAAGGCGCTAGCCGCCAACGGGGTTTTTGGCACCACGGCGATTACTGCCATCACTGCCCAAAATACCATCGGCGTCTCGGCGATTGAACTCGTCTCGCCCGGGGTGCTCAGGGCCCAAATCGACGCCGTACTTAGCGACTTCCAGGTGCGCGCGGTCAAGACTGGCATGCTCGGCTCATCCGAATTGGTCGAAGTCGTCGCCAAGTACGCCCAGAACGGCGACCTCCCCAGACTCGTGGTGGACCCGGTTATGGTCGCAGCCTCAGGTGATCGCCTCAGCACCGAGAGCACCACCAGCGCTTACCGGGATCGCTTGGCGCGTTTTGCCTATGTGATTACCCCAAATATCTACGAAGCACAATTGCTCACCGAGACCACCATCACCACTGTTGCCGAGATGGTCCAGGCCGCAAAAGCTCTCCACCGTCTTGGAGTGAGTTACGTCTACCTCAAGGGCGGACATCTCCAGGGCCCTGAGTCGATCGACGTCTTTTTCGACGGCGTAAACGTCGCGCACCTGCGATCAAAACGCATCGCTACTGCGAACGTTCACGGCACCGGATGCACTTTTGCATCGAGTCTCGCTGCCCACCTCGCTCGTGGACGGCCCATCGACGAAGCGGTACGTCAAGCCAAGATCTACACCACCAAGGCGATCGCGGGTTCAGCGACATGGGTGCTCGGCCATGGCTCAGGCCCACTTGACCACTTTGGCTGGGCACAGCGGCAGTCTTACTGATCTCGCCCCACCGCAAAGCTCCTTGGGATTCGGCACTTATTTCTCGGTGCCACCCTAGCCTCGCAGTCGATCTCCGGGCAATTTATCAAGCGCGCTCGAGGCGAGCGACCACTTTGACTTTCGAATCGCGAAATAG
>JAKASN010000234.1 GCA_021819025.1 Actinomycetes bacterium
CCCTTTCTTGGCATCAGGAGTGTTGTTACCAATCCATCTTGCCGTTAGAAAGGGCCTTTAGCTTTCTGTTACCCAAAAGTGATAGCCAAACCGCTCTGGCAGCCTCGATCTCGGATCACGAGGATCCGAGATCAGAGCGCGCTACGCGGTTATCCCGTATGCATTTTTCGTGGCCACATTCATGCAGTTCACATGGCCATATTCATGCATTTTTTCATGTCCGTTGACAACAAGATCGCCCCATGAGTAATCGAGGACGCCCGCGCGCATCTCCGGGGATCGCTGGTGCCTTTGCGAATCGCTATGCCTAGCCATGACCCGCGCGCCGGCAAACGCTCCTGGTAACCCGCCACAAGAGCTAGCGCAACTCGATCGGATGCCCTACGAGAGTCAGTAGCGCAGCACCGCCGCGATTGGGTTTGCGCCGATGCTCTCGGCGGAAACGAGATGGACCTCTGCGCCGCTGGCGAGAGCATCACCAACGGCCATGCTGACAAGGTCTTGGCTATCGCCCATCGGGGTGTCAACGATAGTAACCACAGCGGTCTCGCTTGCAATCCGACCCCAGATCGGCTCAGTTGAGGAAAGTAGCAGACTTCGCAGGACCCCCGATTTGGCGGCTGCGACGATCTCGGCGAGGTCGCTCGTGGTGGCACCGGTACCCGCGAGCGCGGCGTAGTTTTCAATCGCTGCGCGGCGCGCGAGAGAGAAAGTGTCCTCGAGCAAAGTAAGCGCCCTCTCGTGAAGTTGAGCTGGCTCCATGTGCTCGGGACTCCCTTCAATGCGTGCATCGATGACATTTCGATAGCGCAGTGCCTCCTGCAACATGGCGTGATAGTTCGATACACCTGCGGTCACGAGCGGATTCGTCTCGTTAGCAAGAAAGCTCTCCAGCGCCTTGGCAACTTTGGCTACATAGCGCTCCTCCGCCTCCTTGGTAACCTCTTGGCCGAGACCTTGTCCACTAAAGATGAGATTACGCGTCCCGGCTCGTCGGGGACCTCCAGAATGGGAGGAGAGCTCAGACTCGGGATCCTCATAGGCCAGGGCTTCGTCGATTGAACGCGGCAGGCCCTCAATCGCGACCTCCTTTAGTCCGTTGGGCGAACCCCGATAGAGCGTCACCGACGCTTTGCTTAATGCCAGAAGGAGAAAGTCACCTCCCCGCTGCAGAGTCTTGAGAAGCGGTGAGACCCAGAAGGAGCCCGCTACGGCATAATTCTCGGGAACCTCGACAGGGAGACGGTAGCTGCGAAAAAACCCCCCACTTAGAAACAGGGCCAAGCTTGATCCCTGAAAACGCCAAAACACATCGTCGTCGATCAACTTTGCAGCTGGCTCCACGAAGGCATGGGCTTCGGAGTGGCCGAGTCCATCTTCGACGAGCTCCTCCAATGCGTGCTCCAAGAGAACCTTGAGCTCAATCATCGCCTTCTCGGACTCCAGGGGCTTGCGTTGGGTACGAAGGTAGATGCTCACCGCCAGCTCGCCGCGCCTTTGGGCGAGCTCGGCGATGTCCAAAGAGCCGAGAGGGTCAAGATGCTTCACTTCGTAGGCTTTCTTGGTGACCTGTGTCATCAACGCCTCCTCTTCAATTTCTCGGTCCGGCTGAGGGCCGACCAGAGCGAAAATGCCCATATATCCACATGATACGATTCACGAAAGCCAGTTTGAAAGTGCCATTCGTCCCGAACTGAAAGACCTTGGACGCCCTGAAGGGCGGATCGTCGGTGCCAGATGTGCATGCAAGATAGCGCCACGAATTCTCCGCGACCAGAGGTCGCCGATGCCGCACCAACAAAGGGCTGGAAACCTCAAGAAGCAAGGCTCGCCTCGTCAGACAAGGCGGCGGTGAGCTAGCTGACCAACTTAGACATCAAGCAGTTAGGGGCTATCCCGCAATGCCGAGCCCGACATGAAAAGCACCGAGGCCAAGACGAGAACTCCCCCCGCGACCAAAGCCGGCGTTGGAACCATGCCCAGGAAAAGCACCGACCCAACTGCTGCGGTGAGCGGCTCCAGAGTTCCGATGAGGTTTGCCACCAATGGCTCTAGGTCACGCAAGGAGATGATGTAGATAAGGAATGGCACCGCCGTGCCACCCACGATAACGAAGAGTGCCAAAATCGCTTCTCGGAGATCCATTCCGTGTGGCCATGCAAAATAGAGCCAGGGAAACAGCAGTAGCCCGCCGACCACGAACGCACCAGCAACTACCGCCGAACGGTCATAGCCAACAAAGATCAGCGACGGGGATACGTTGTAAAAGGCGGTAAATGCCGCGCATACCATTCCCCACATCAGAGCCAGCGGAGCAACACTGAAGGCACTGAGGTTGCCACCCGTCACCACCAAGGCAATGCCTGCGAGCGCTATTGCCGCCACCAGCACCAGCCACGGCGATGGCATGCGGTGTTTGCGGGCGACAATCCAACCCATAATGAAGAACGGACTGGTGAATTGCAGCAGGGTAGCGGAAACGGCCGACCCGTCTTTTACCGCCAAGAAGAAGGTGAGCTGCACACCATCCAGGGCGATGACTCCGTAAAGGGCAAGGCGACCGAGGTCACTCCAGTTGGCAAGGCTGCGCAAATTCACCGCGCTGGCACGGCCCAAGGTCCACCCAGCGAGCAATATTGCCGAACCTACCACCCGAGCGGAAGTAAGCCAGACAACCGACACGGCATACTTACGAAAAAGCTCCTGTGCCGCGAGCCCGGAAATCCCCCACAGAACGCTGGAAATTATCACCCCGGTCACCGCGCGAGGCACCGAGCGAGGAGGAATCAACAGCATGGCGGAGGGTTCAGCAAGTTTGCCGGCCGCGGTCCCAATACCCCGAGAGCGTCTTCGCCTGCCCTCGGGGTCACGGGGGAGACCAAAGGGTAACCCCGACAACAGGTGAATCGGCAAAGCCTTCCCCAAGCCATTTTCGAAAATCACCTTCCTTTTCAAACCGAATGCAAATCAAATCCGTCACCAGCGAGGAACTCAACGCAAATGACCTAGAAATCTCCCTTTTGCAAGGATCTCGTCGCAAGACCCGGCAATCCGCGAGCACTCCGGCCAAAGCACTCACGACGATGCTCGGCCTCGATATGCTCAGCGGATGGGATCGAAGGGCCGCAACTCATCGGGTATTTCGCCAGTGACGATTTGGCGAGCCAATAGCTTCCCAGTCACGGGACCGAGCGTGATCCCCCACATTCCGTGTCCTCCGGCGATGTATACCCCAGGCATCTTGCTCTGGCCGATCAATGGCATTCCGTCGGCGGTGACTGGGCGCGGTCCAACCCAGTCAGCGCGCTTGGAATCCCAATCCACCCCTTCGAGAAGTGGGACGGCAGATCGGACGATGGCCGCAACTCTGGCGGGGTCAAGCCGAAAATCCGGTGCCCTGAACTCCATCGTGCCGGCTACCCGCAGGGTGCGCTCACCCATGGGCGTGCAGGCAACTCTTACTGCAGGGAAATATATCGGGAAGGCAACCGTCTCGGAGACGGGGACTAAAAAGGAATAGCCTCGTCCAGCCTGCACCGGCATCTTGACTCCCAACGGTTTTGCAAGAGAGTTCATCCAAGCACCCACGGCAAGAACGCCAACGTCACCACGAATCTCAGTGCCATCGTCGGTTCGAATCACTACCGCGTCGGCGTCGCGTCGCACTTGTTCGACAATCTTGTTCGTGATCAGGATAGCGCCGCGCCTTAGCACCGTGGCACCGAGGGCGGCGGTAAAGGCCCCGGGATCGATGTAGCGCTGCCCGTCGATTCTCACCCCAAAGTCCACAGCCTCCGAGAGCCCGGGAAGGCTTTTGCGCAGCTCGGCTCCGCCGAGCTCTTGGCTTTGAACGATCTGGCCAGCGCGATTTATCATCTCCAGCTCCCCAAGAAGTTCACTGGCTTCTTCGCGGCGGCGAAAAGCCGCCATGATCGGTGCGGCTTTGCTCTCAAGGCCGGCACCGGCGCCCGCCAGCAAGTCAAAGGCTTCCAGAGCCTGGTTATTGAGTGGGATGTAAGCCTCCATGGCCTTTTTCCACCCCTGCTCAGTGCAATGGCGTGCAAATTTAACGAGGAAACTCGCCACCGAGAGGTCAAGTGCAGGCGGCACGAACAGCGGCGAATCGGCACGGAGCAGGTTCCGTAGACCATATCTCAAAACACTCGGCTCAGGTAGGGGTATCGCGAGTCCCGGAGAAACCCAACCGGCGTTTCCCCACGAAGAACCCGCGGCTATCCCCTCGCGGTCCACCACGGTAACTTCGACCCCCGCCTCCTGAAGAAACCAGGCCACGGAGAGGCCCACCATTCCGGCGCCGACTACTACAACGTGTCTCGGAGCTGGTTGGGACATTGCTCTTCTACCTCCTATCGACTCCAGTGGAGAAACTCATCCTGAAACTCGACCGCGCGAGCTGCCAATCTTGCGAGGCGTCGTCGCCCCGAGTGACCCGAAGCTCGATTTCCTCATGCCCAAAAAGACGTCGCGATCCGTCCCAGATACCCTCTCTCGAGGTTCAAAAAGCCACATGCGCCTGAAACGAAGTGCACAAATAACGATATGTCACATTTGCTCGCCACATAAAGTCGTCATCGCAAGGACAAATCACCGAGACGCCAAAGGCAGAAA
>JAKASN010000235.1 GCA_021819025.1 Actinomycetes bacterium
ACACAAGCTTTCCTGTTGTGCGGCTTAGCGTGAACACCTGGAACTTCGCTGACCAATCTTTCGCCCAACCTCTCGCGCTCGTGTGACGCAGCGCGACGCGTGTATGGTGGCGGGTGCGGCTGTGGGTTCCCCTAGCTCGCCAAAGCACAAAAATCGGCTTGGGAAGTGCTCGTGAGCATCCGAAGTGTGCATCCCTGTTGGCGAGGCGCGCTCTCGATTCGGCGCGTCGCGTGATTTTGGCTCAGGATGGTCGGAGATGGCCCATTTGACTGATTGCACCTGTCTTGGGTGCTCTGCATCACGAAAGTGAGGATGGGCTCAAAATAGCTCCTCATGATGCACGAGCTAAGAGGCGAGGTTCTTGGCGGATAGCTTCGAACTCGAGCTTTTCTGGATGTATGCCAACCCCATCGACGACGCTGAGCGCCGGGGAACACAGTGATCTCGACGACCGAGTTTTGGCAACGGGACTCCTCTGGCGGCCCGAGAAGCCAACTCTGGCGAGCTCGACGCCAGGGGGTGGGCCATTTTGCTCCTCGAAGCAGAAATAGTTGACTCACTCTGGCTGAGATGGTCTTCGATTCCAGGGCATCTCAGGGTACCTCGACGCCCCTACGGTGGCGGTGATCACCCACGGGGGCCCTCGGGGGTGGAATTGCGCGCTCTGAGATGAGCGGATCGCGTCTTGGTGGCATCAGGCCGGCACGAAGATTCAGCGAAGACCCTGGTCACAGTCGTATTGTCGACAGCGGCGGTGAGCCCGTAGGATCCGAATCTTCTGCTCCCACGGCGGGCCGTAGGCCGGCGCTGAGTTGCTGTGAAGTTAATGGGGCTGCGGGTCTCATCGATGTCGCAAGCTCCGAGATGCCGCCGCACTCTCGGGGCCCGCGTGTCACCCTGAAACCAGCGGCTTGGACTTAGCCCCCGCTTAGTGCGACAAAGAAACTCTCGGGATCGACCAGGGCGGCGTCAGAGGCTGTGGCATGGCTATGGTGCGCTCTTTGCCTCAGAAGCAGTTCTGGTAAGTGGCATCTAAGTTAGCGGTTTGGGCGGTCGTCTCAGAGTGGGACTTTCATTTCAAGAGAATCTTGCCGATGCTGAGACGCGAAGCGAGTCGAGCATGGGCATTTGCGGCTTGGTCCAAGTCAAGGACCGAGTCGATGACCATCTTGATCCTTCCCGAGATGAGCATCTCCAGTGTCGGGAGCATCAGCGAAGCCACTTCGCTGGGACGATTGCGGCGCAGATTCCCGAAGCTGTATCCCGCGAAGGTGCGCGAGGTGGAGTGCAGTTGGTTGCTGTAGGCGACACCGGGAGTGCCAGCGGCCATGCCGAAGGTGACCAGGGTCCCGAAGGGTGCCAGCATCTCTAAGTCTTCGGCGATCGTCGTACCCGCCACGGAGTTGAGAATGATATCCATGGGCGCTCCAGCGACATCGATGACCTGTTGGGCATAGTTGCTCGTCTCCGGTGCCACGATGGCACTGGCGCCGAGACTCTCCACCACGCCTGCTTTGGCTTGGCTTGACACCAGTCCGATGACCTTCGAGGCTCCCAGGGTCAGCGCCATTTGGATGGCGGTGGTGCCGATGCCGCCCGCGGCGGCATGGACCGCCACGGTGGCGCCGGGGGAAAGCTTGGCGGCTTGGGTGAGCAGGCCGTAGCAGGTCCCAAGCAAGAGTGGCGCCGCCCCCGCCTGGTCAGGATCGATGCCATCAGGCACTGGGAAAAAGAGTCCTTCACTGGCGAGTGAATACTCGCTATAGCCTCCGGCGTCGCAAAAGGCGACAACTTTTTCACCCACTCTTGAGGCATCGACATCGGCCCCAACCGCGACGATCTCGCCATAGCAGTCGAGGCCCGGCACAAAGGGCATGGATGGAACCGGGTAGTTGCCTGCTACCGCCATCAGGTCAGCAAAATTCACCGAAGCCCGAATGGTGCGAATGAGCACCTGAGATTTGCCGGGCACCGGGATGGCAATATCGGATGGCACGAGCTCTTCTGGCCCTCCATGCTGCTGGACGAGAATCGCTTTCATGTCTTCCTCCGTTGTATTTCGTTGTAATGGTGGGATCTGGCACTTGCTCCAAATTGCTCAGGTGAATAGGGAACCTAACTCCGCCGTTACCGCCTTGCAATGCGCGGACAACCGCTTCCTGGCTAAATTTCTAGTGGCTCCCCAAGCGATTCGGTGCGCAACATTATCAGAGGTGGCCCGTGGCCGCCATTATCGGTCAACACTCTGTGACATGGGGGTGATAAAGTGAAAACCTGTGCCGCCCATCGCCCGCGCTCGCCTGGGTAATGGTGGTAACGGCTGTTGAGGGAGGACGCCACGAAGTTTTTGCACGCTGCCGACGTACATCTCGATTCTCCCATGCGTGGCCTGGCGCGTCATGAGGGGGCGCCCCTAGAGGCCCTGCGTGGCGCGGCGAGGCGCGCCATGGAAAACCTCGTCTCTCTGGCGATCAGCGAGGGCGTGGAATTTGTCGTCATCGCGGGAGATCTTTACGACGGCGATCGCGACGACTATAACACCGCGGTATTTTTGCAGCGCCAGCTTCGCGTTCTTGGCGAGGCAGGTATCGATGTAGTAATTGCCCTTGGCAACCACGATGCCGCCAACGAAATCACCAAGCGTTTGAAGCTCCCCAGCAACGTGAGAGTCTTTTCCCACCAGCAACCTGAGTCGATCATCCTCGAAGCCGCAGGAGTCGCCTTGCATGGCCAGAGCTACGCCAGCCGCGCCGTCGTGGAAGATCTCAGTGCCAACTATCCTGCGGCTATTGCCAACTATCTCAACGTAGGTGTCCTTCATACCTCTTTGAACGGGCGCCCTAACCACGAGCGCTACGCTCCCTGCACCGCAGATGAGCTCGCGGATCGGGGGTACGACTACTGGGCGCTAGGACACGTGCACCAGCGCGAAGTACTGAAACGCCAAAGTAGCTATCTCGTCTTTCCCGGCAACCTCCAAGGGCGCGACGTCGGCGAGACCGGCTCCAAAGGCGCCACCCTCGTGGAGTATTCCCTCTCGGGTATTCAAGAGTTGCGACACGTAGAGCTGGCTCCAATTCGCTGGGAGGTTGTCGAGGTGGATCTTGGGGCTAGCTCTTCGGTTGACGATGTTATCGTCGCGGCAAGTCTCGCCCTCGCGGAGCGCTCCGAAGCTACATCAGCGGAGCTTCTTGCCGCACGCCTGGAGATTTCTGCTCATACAAAGCTCGCAGAAGCTTGGAGTCGCGATGCCCCGCGCCACGAGGCGCAGCTTCGCGCCGACGCCAACGGCGCGAGCGAATCGCTGTGGATCGAAAAGATTAAACTCAAGGTGGTCGCGGGGCGTTCTTTCGCGCACGAAGGCGAGGCGATTGAGGCGATTCGCAACGCCATTGCCGCGCTTCGCGCCCAGCCGAGCGATTCCGGGGAATTCAGCGCTATCTTTGCTCCGCTGCGGGCCAAACTCGGTTCGGAGTTCGAAGAGATTATGCGACTCAGCGACGGCGTGCTTGATCCCAATGGCGCAGGTGCGCTTCTTGATGACGTGGAGAGTCTCCTCTTCGGAGAACTTGAAGGGCCGCTCTAAAATGAGGATAGAGCGCCTTGATTTGAGAGCTTGGGGGCACCTCCGCGACGTCTCGCTGGACTTGTCGCTCCCACGGGCAGGTCTCAATATCGTCTATGGTCCCAACGAAGCCGGCAAATCCACCGCCATGCGCGCCCTTGTTGCGGCGCTCTTTGGCATCCGTACGACGAGCGCAGATGCATACATGCACGGGCGTCCCGCACTTGAGATCGCCTTCGCGCTTCAAGACGGCCAAGGGAGCAATTACGAGTTTGTGCGACGGGGGCTCTCTGGGTCTTCGCTGGCCAGCGGTGCTGAAGAGGGCTCGGCCGAGGATCTCTTGGCGGGACTTCTCGGTGGGGTGAACCGGGAAACCTTTACTCGGCTCTTTTCCATCGACCACGAGGAGCTGCGCTCTCGTTCCGAGGGGCTCCTTGCGGCAGGTGGCGATATCGCAGAACTGGTCTTTGGCGCGAGCTTGGGTTCGGGCTCAGTGGGCGAATTGTTGAAAAAGCTCGAGAAGCGCTCGGCAGAGCTCTTTAGCGAGCGAGGGAGAACCCAGGCAATAACTCAAGGCATTGCTGCCTATCGCGAGGACTTGAAAGCGGCACAAAAAGCTCGGGTGCGCTCCAAGGACTGGGATCGCCGTATCTCGGTTCATGACGCGGCTCTCCGGCAAGCTGAAGAGCTAAAGGCGCAGTTGAGAGCCTCCCGGGTTGAGCTTTCGCGCGCCGATAGGATGCGTCGAGCCTTGCCCCGGCTCGCCGCGCATCGTACTTTCATCGAGCGCCTTGACGCGTTGCGCGAGGAGGGCCCGATCCCTAGTTTGGATTGGGCCGCGCGTGCCCGAGAGGCTCAACAGGCAAGCGATGATGCCCGCGGCGCACTGGCGAGTCTCACCACGCAGTTTGACAACCTGGTGGCGACGCTCAAGACCAAGCTCGTCGACGACGACCTCCTCGATCACGCCAGCGAGATCGATGCGCTGGGAGAAGGCATCGACCGCTACAAAAAAGACGCCTCGGATCTCATCAGCTTGCGAGGTAAGCACGCCGAGATCG
>JAKASN010000236.1 GCA_021819025.1 Actinomycetes bacterium
GCTGGGATCTTGATCCTCAAGCCAGCGCCACCTACATCCTGCGCGTCGATAACAAGCTTGCCCCGCGCACCAAAGCTCTGCTCAACAAAAAAGTCGAACTCGAGGAGCTCGCAGTGCGCTCCAACTTTGCCAACCTCTTGGTGGTCCCCGCTTCAGTTCAACTCCGTCTGCTCTCGGAAAAGATCTTCGGCGACGACAAGGGATCTGGGGCTATTGAACGCGCCGCACGTTCGGCCAAGGGCGCCTTTGACACCATCGTCATCGACGCGCCGCCGAGCCTCAACTCGCTCTCGGACTCGGTGCTCGCCGCCATTGACCTGGTGTGCATCCCGCTCCAGCCCAGCGCCTTAGCGATTCACTCCTTGGAGGCACTAGCTGAGCACCTCGAGCACCTCTCGCTGGCACAAAAGAGTCTCGCGGTCTACAACATGGTCGACATGCGCCGTATCGCCCATCGAAGTGCCATCGGAGCCTCAAAGTCGATCTCTCGGATCCCTTTGCTCGAGACATTCTTGCCCTACTCAGCCGATGTCGAGCGCATGGCTACTGAACGCACCCCCATCTTCGAACTTTCCACCCGTTCGAAAGTTCTCCCCGCCTTCGAGGCTCTCTATGATGCCATCTCGGCGCGGCTCACCAAAAAGACCACCAAGAGCTAGTCGCGCCTCCCCAACCCGTTGGATCGATAAGCAGCGCCTCGGCCTTAGGGGAGAGTTCCACCCCGGCCCACGAAATTGAGCGCAAAGCTCAAAGCTGCTCCGATGGTGGCGACGCCCGCGAGAAGTAAGTACTCGAGGCGAAAGCTGCCACTTGCGACTTCGAGCATCCCACCCAACTGGGGGCCCACCGCTTGGGCAATTCCGAAGAACAGCGTCACGAGAGCAAATGCACCGGCAAAAGCATGTGTGGGCAAATGATCTCCCAAGTGAGCCCCAACGAGGTTGGGAATTCCCGAGACACCGAGTCCGTAAAAGATCGCCCCTGGAATTACCATCACGAGGGCTCCATCTGAAATGGCATAGCAAGCCAGCGCCATAGCGAGAAAAGCCACTCCCATCACTGATGCGCGGTTTCGCACCCGATCACTGATGCGCCCGCTGAGGATGCCCCCAAAGATCGAAAAGAAGCCCACGGTGGCAAAGACGAAGCTCGCCGAACCCGAGGAGAAGTGGTGATCATGTTCGAGCGCGGTGACCACGAAAGTAAGGAATACTCCTTGTACCAATCCATAGACCATGTAGATCGCCGTCAAGAGAGTGCGTCCCGGTACTTTGTGTCTTGAAGGCCCGGAGGGCTCGCCATCGGCGAGTGGCGGAGTCGTGGCGCTGGGGCGAGGACCTGGAGTACTTGGGAGGCGATTTATTCTTTGTAGTGGGCCAAATGCCGCGGCGACCGCGATCATTGCCACCCCTGCTTCCACCAACCAGAGAGCTTTCCAGGACCATAAACCCGGTAGGCCAGTCAGGTATCGCGACAGTTGGCCCGCGAATGTGATCGCCACCCCGATTCCAGCTCCCGTCATTCCCATTGCCCAAGCTTTTTTATTGGTTTCGACCGCAGCAGCAGCGATCCCCGGCGAAGGAAGCCAGATCAATGCACCCCCAAAGCCCGCGAGGGCCATGGCGATAAAAAATACCCCGAAACTGTCCGAGAGCGCAAAGGTGAAGATACCCGAGGTCGCGAGCAACAAGCCAAGGCGAATTAAGGTTGTCGCCCGGAAGTACTTAGAGATGAGTGTCACCGTTATGGAACCAACCAGGTACGCGCCGACGTTGGCGGACCCCAAAGTCCCTGCCAGCGCCACTGAATGCAGCGTGGTGTGGATCAATGACGGAATCACCAGCGCGTAGCTGAAGCGACCAAATCCTTGGGAGACGCCAGAGAAGAGCATCGTCATGGCAATTACCGACCCTGGCCTCAATGTGGCGTTCTTCGCTGCTGCCAAAGTCTGTTCCCGCGTCTGATTCCCAACTAGACACTACGACATCTCTTGGGGTGGAATGCCCGCAAAGTAAAGGCCGACACAACTTGGCCATCTTCTCACTCTCGAGCCCGAAGCCGACCCGAGCAACAATAACGATTCGGGCCAATGAAGCGTACTTCCTGAAAGAGACATAGCTGCATGAATGGTGCTAATTGAGGTGCCTTGTTAGCATCGTGAGAGTGCCACGACGACCGAGTTTGGGCGATGCCCTCCAAAAAGCAGCCGCTTGGACATCGCGCTACTTCGACATTGACTCGCGCCTTGGCCCAATGCGAAGAATCCATGCCCTCTCGACGATGGGCGACGTCTTCACAACCGTCGCTTTGGCGGGATCGCTCTTTTTCTCCATCAGTCCCGAGGCGGCACGCTCCAAAATCGAACTTTACCTCTTGCTCACCGTGGCGCCCTTTGGATTGGTAGCGCCCTTCTTGGGACCCTTGCTGGACCGCAATCGCAGCTCGCGTCGAACCATAATCGCATCGTCTCTCTTGATAAGAGCGATTCTGATGTTCTTTATGGCCACCGACATCAAGAGCCTGTTACTTTTTCCCGAAGCTTTCGTAGTTCTCGTGGCGTCCAAGTCCTACATGATCGCTAAATCGGCCTTGGTTCCCGATCTCGTCGATGGGGCTACACCCCCTCAGACTCTCCACCGGCTTTTCAAGCGCGCCAACTCTGGGCCGGCTGCAAATCCCGCGCTGGTCGGAGTGAATTCTGAACTCTCCCTACTCAGCGCCATCGCGGGTTTTGGCGGTGGAGCGCTTGCCGCGGCGATTCTAAAGATCCCCCATCTTGGTGCGCCTTGGGTTTTGCGCAGCGCGGTAATTATCTTTCTCCTCGGCGTGATCCAGCTCCGTCACCTCAAGATAAAGCGAAGTGCCCGCGCTGTTCCCTCGATGCGACAAGGAGAACCAGCCGACGAGGCGCAAGAGAGACCCACACATCGATCTCCGCAATCAGTGCTGCTCGCGGCGGCGGCAATGTCGGTGCTTCGCGGTTCGGTGGGATTCTTCACCTTCTTCATCGCCTTCAATCTGCGGCGCAACCATGCACCGACGTATTACTTCGGATTAATCCTCGCCGCCTCGGCGCTTGGCTCAGCCCTCGCCACCGCGCTGACCCCTAAGATCAGGCGTTGGCTCGTGGAAGAGACGCTGCTGATATCGGCATTAGGTCTCGAAGCCGCCCTTGGAGTCATCGGTGCCGCGATAGGGAGTCGCAGCATCGAAGTCGCCATTGCGGCCACGATTGGGTTCGTCGCCTCGTCGGGCAAGCTCGCTTTTGACTCTCTGGTGCAGTACAACATTCAGCCGGCATTCCAAGGAAGAGCGTTCTCGCGCTTTGAAACCAGATTCCAACTCGCCTGGGTAATCGGGGGCCTCATACCCACCGTGGTGGTGCTTCCACTGCCTGCTGGAGATCTCACCCTCGCATTCACCGCCATAGTTGCCGCAACGTCATTTTCTGCGGGCCGTCGTGCCATGCGCATGGCCTAAAGGTGCTGTGGGGGCACTCGCAGCAATCTTGCTCGCTCCTGCCAGCGCCGGGCTCACCATCGGCTAAGGTCACAGAACCATGCCCATCTATGCCCTATTTGACAAAGTGCCCGCAATCCACGAAAGCGCCTACGTGCATCCAATGGCCACCATCATTGGAGATGTCACCATCGGCGCGCACTCCACAATCTGGCCCGGCGCGGTGTTGCGCGGTGACTACGGCCACATAGCTATCGGGGAGCAGAGCTCGATCCAAGATGGCACGGTAATCCACGCTACCGAAGTACTCTCCACTACGGTCGGCAACCGCTGCACCGTCGGACATATCGTCCACCTGGAAGGCTGCTTCATCTCCGACGATTCGCTTGTCGGCTCAGGCGCAGTGGTTCTCCATCGTGTCAAAGTGG
The DNA here is from genome assembly GCA_021819025.1 of Actinomycetes bacterium. Taxonomy (GTDB): domain Bacteria; phylum Actinomycetota; class Acidimicrobiia; order Acidimicrobiales; family Acidimicrobiaceae; genus Acidithrix. The sequence goes on from JAKASN010000236.1 coordinate 3,888, forward strand.
AAAGTTTCGCTGTCGTCGGAGCCAACGCTGTGGTTACCGCCGACACCATAGTCCCGTCATATGCAATGGCACTCGGCATTCCCGCGAAAATTTACCCCAACCGCGTGGCGCCACAAGACTTGAGCGATGCCGTCGGGCTCTATGTTGCCAATGGCGAGCGCTATGCGAGAGGGCTACGCCGCATCGATTGAGACCGAAGCACTCCGCCATTTGGGCTACGTCGACGCGTCGTCGCCTTCGCCAAGTCCTAGTCCTCAACTCCATCGCTGATTTCACGCAATTCCGCCAAGACGTTAGGCGCAATCGCCTTGTAGACCTGGAGGGCGCCGAGGTTGTCAACAAACTGCTCTAGCGAGGTGGCTCCGGTAATAACTGTCGAGACATGAGGATTGGCAAGGCAGAATGCGATCGCCAGCTGCGATGTTGTGCAACCCTGCTCTGCTGCGAGTGAGCTGAGACGAGACACCAATTGGGCCTTCTTCTCGTCGGCGAGCATCTTGGCCACCCACTCATAGCCCGGAAGCGAGGCTCGGGAGCCCTCGGGAATGCCATGGGCGTATTTGCCACTGAGAGCTCCTGACGCCAGCGGTGACCAAGTAGTTAGGCCCAGGCCATAGTCGCGATAGAGGTCTCGGTACTCTACTTCGACACGGCGCCGATGCATCAGGTTGTACTGGGGCTGCTCGGTAATAGGTGGATGGAGGTGGTGGCGATCCGCGACGACAAAGGCTT
>JAKASN010000237.1 GCA_021819025.1 Actinomycetes bacterium
GCCAAGCCCCCAGGTGGCGGCTTCGTCAACGAGGTCCTCGGTGGCGACCTTGTGGATGCTGCGCTTGGCTCCGATCCACATTCCCAGCTGGTCGCTCATCTCGACAAGCCCGCGGGACGTTGGTACCTGCTTGTAGAAGGTGGTCGGAGTAATGTCATAGGCCGGAGCAAGGGAGATGGCTCCGTTGGGCGCATGAATGATCGAGAGATTCTTCGCGTGCGCATCGGCGTTTCCAACCGCGACGTTGAAGGTGGTGATGGCGAGCAGGCGGGTGAGGTCCTCCGGGCTTGCGTACCGGGACAGCAGCCGGGCAAAGCTGCGCAAGCTCGGGCCTCCATCCGACTGATACTTGGACCCGCCGCTCGCCATGTCGATGGCCAGTGCCTGGCAAGCGTCCTCCTGGTGGATCCGCTCGGTGCGGCCCTCTGAGTAGCTGCGATCATAGCGTGCTACGGCCAACACCGGCCTGCCTTGGACGGAGATGACCTCGGACTCTATCGACGTCAGCTTCAACCTCCGGGCGAGAAGCAGGCAGAAGTGCTCGGCCGCGGCGTATCCCGGCAGCCGCATGTCCTGGGGCTTCAAGATGTGGGTGGAGGGCGCGCCGCCAACGGGCCTGGCCCAGCCGCCCTGGGGAGTGCGGGCCAGCAGCACCTTGTCCTGCACGCCTGGAAGCGAGAGGCGCACGTCGCGCTCGAGATCGTCTCCGAGCGGGCGCTCCCGCACCCCGGCGATTCAGACCCGCCAGCTCTTGGTCGTCGAGTGGTTCGAGGCGGCCGGCTCCTTCCGGGGCGACGGCTCCAGGGGGCGCTATCACCACCGCCCCGGCGCAGTCGCGCCCGATCGCCTCGAGGAGCCCGAAGCGGTCTTGGCGCTCGACTCCGAAGCGCACGAACAACGTCTCTGGGGCATCTCCCTCCGGAAGCAGACCGTCGTAGAACGCGCGTACACGGTCGCCGCGCGGTCGCTTGGCCGGGTCTACCGGCAGGGAGGTGGACAATACCACCGAGGCGTTCCCAAAGCGCTCGGCCGCTTCTTGGGAATACTCGAAGGCGAGCTTGCCTGTGCCCGGCGCGCTCAGGCAGCCGATCCTACACCCGTAGAGCCATACGTCCAGCCGGGCCCTAGCCATCTCTGCGCTCCACGACAAGGAGTTCGAAACCGAGTTCGCGAAGGACCGACAGGGTTCGGGTCACCTGTTCGGTCGAGAGCCCCGCTTCCATCCGGGCCAGGTAGCTGCGGTGGATGTACATGCGATTGGCGAGTTCTTGCTGGGTCAGCCCGCGGGCCTGCCGCGCGCTGGCGAGGGCCTTGCCGAGCTCGGCCGGATTGGATGCCCGCCACTGTCCGGGTGTGTTCATATCAACACACGACCAGGATTTAGCGAGTGTGCCAATATCAGCACGCAAGGCGGCGTCGCGAGCGCGTCGGCACGCCTAGGGTGGCATGCCGCGGCGCAGCCACTGCCACGGAGCTGTTTCGGAGCTATCCAGACCGCGTCCCGAGCAGTGCTCATGCAGAATCCAGATCGTGGCCGTCGAGAACGATCCCGCGCGCCTTGAACCCCTACGCGTGTTTCCTATGGCCTAGCCGTATATGCCGCGATCGGGTTATTCAGCTGACCGGACCAGTCCAGGTCAGGCCGCTCGCCATGGCCGGTTGGCTCGAGGATGGTCCAGGCTCGGCGGGTCTGAGACGGTAGGGATAGAGTCGAGCGAAATAGAGCGAGCCGGCAATCGCCACTTGGGATTACCAGCTCAAGTCCCCACTGCACAGTGGGGCATGATTTACCAGCCTGCACCACCAGCCCGGAGGCGGTGTTGGGCTCTAGCTTTGGAGCGGTTGTACGAGCCCGAACCTATGCCGCACCCCAAAGTTTCTCAAAGAACCCGATGCCGAGAAAAAGTGCCTGAAATGACTTGACAAAAATATAGGGACACAATGTCCCCAACCCCAGAAGAGGAGTCACCTATAGGCCATTAAACTGGATTGAAAGTTGTCCAAACTTCGTTGATACGTTCCGCGTGCTCGTAATCCACGCGATGGCGCTTTGACGCAGCACACAACGAGAGATGTTTGGAGGTGAAGACTTGTGAGCGAGCGAACCTACGGTTTCACGAAAAGCGGGAAGCCAATCGACGACGAGATGATCCAGGAATTAGCCGACGAAGCTGAAGGCGGCTATGAACACGATCAACTTCAGGGACATCGTCGCGGCCCTGGGCATCCCCCTCTCGGTGAGGCCGGCAAGCGGGTCGAATCCGTTCGCCTCGATCCCGCTCTGCTGCTCGAGACGGCACAGAAGGCAGAAGCTGAAGGCATTACCGTTTCCGAAGTCATCCGTCGAGCACTGCGCCAGTATCTCCAGAGCGCTTGAGGCCCTCGTGCCCCAGCAGCTGATCTGCCAGTCGAGGGTCGTCTTAGGGGATATAGGGATACCACAAAACCTATGTAGCAATCTTGCGGGGCTTGGTGTGGAGATCGTCGTCGCCCGATTTGCGTACATGCTGGTAATCCTGAGTGCTGAAGACCGTCATCCATCGCTTTCGCGTGCCAGTGATGATTGCGATCGCGGGAGGAGGGTGACCCCGCCGCCGCAGTTCCTCCGCGTCAGAGTTTTCCGATGCTGAGGCTTCGACCGCGAAGGGCACAGCCCCCGCCCAACGCCATCCCGGAGACCTCTGCGCACCGAGACGTAGCTCTCTTGGGCGGCGCGGATTCTCCCCCTCGCTGGACCTCTCGCTGGGTGCCCTCAATGCTGCTAGGCTATGACTCCCAGTTCGACGACAATACTCACCGTGTTCTATCAACCCTCCAGAGGAGCCACACGCATTTGACTTGACGATTTGCTCTGGGTGTCCGCTCTTTGCTCCTCCAACTGGGTCTATGCGCTGGGCCGACACGCCACCGGGGGACTACCCACATGGTGTCGGGTTCCCGGGCTCAGGGGAGCTTTGCGCGGTTCCCGCGATGGTCCCATTTGGCGGAGCGGGTACTCCCGAGAGTTCCGATACGTCGCGATTGCTGCCGATGAAGCTACCGGAAAGCGTCACCCCTGGTCGCTGGCGGCGCCACCATGTGCAGAACTCAAAAAAGTACTACAGCATCGTAGCGGTGGACAACATCGAGTTTCTCATCAAGTCTTACGGAGTCTGTTAAACTGCATTTTCAGGGAGCGGTCACTATGGTTCAATTTAAAAAAGAAATGATCTTGACAGAACTCAATCGCATCACTCAACAAGCAGGAGTAATGGGCGGCGAGGCATGCATCCGTGGAACGCGCGTCACCGTCGGTATGGTCGTGGGGCTAATCGCTGCGCGAGACAGTGTCGACGACATTCTCGCGGATTACCCATATCTTGAACGCGAGGACATTGTGCACGCTCTTCGCTATGCAGCCTGGCGTGCCGAAGAACGCGAGCTGGTGCTGACCACGGCGTGAAATTGCTCGTGGACATGAACCTGTCGCCGAGCTGGCTTCATTTGTTCGCCGACGCTGGCATTGTGGCAGCGCACTGGTCGATGGTGGGAGCACATGCTGCGACCGATGCGCAGATCATGGCCTACGCGCGCGAACGATTACGTCGTGCTCACCGCACCATCTGGACTTCAGTGCGATCCTAGCGGCCACTCACGGTGAGAGGCCTAGCGTCATATAAATCCGGGCGGACGATGTTAGTCCTGAAGTAATCGGCTCGCAGATCAGCGCGGCGGTTCGACAGATGGAATCTGAACTTGAAGAAGGGGCGCTCCTCGCTGTGGGTCCGACTCACACACGATTGCGCCTGCTACCTTTGAAGCCGAAATGACGTTGCCATGCCCCAAAAGCAACTATTGCGCCCAAACACAGCGCAAGCACCCCACTCTTGCCCAGGCGCACAAGATGAAGCGGGGTTCCTAACGCCGCCTCTGGAGATCTTACGGTCAGTTCAAGAGGTAGCCCTGGATGCCGAAGCTGACATCTCGCTCACTCAAAAGCCGCGAGGGGCCTCAGAAGATCATCTCCCGTGAGGCCAAGAGGTGGCATAACTTGCACCGAAGTCATTTTCCCGCCGAGGCGAGCCGACGGCTTATAACCTCGCGAGGTGATTAACGCCTTCGACTCGTTACTGGTGCGATCCGACTCACGGCCGACTATCTATCACGCCGGAGTCTTTCACAATCCTGATCGCCGGCATCGCATAGTTGCGGGAATTCTCGCTGACTCGAGGCTCGCCCAGCAAACTTTGCAGCTCGCCGATGGCATGCAGGATCCCAAATTCAAAGGGGGATCGCGTCTCGATATCGTTTAGGCGCGTCCCACCCGAGAGAGGCTGCTGGTTGTCAGTGCCGGCAAGGACACCGGTCGCCACATCAGGAATTTGGAACTTCGGATGCGCCAAGGGCGCAGAGTACGAAGGTGTCGAACTTCTTGCGAATGTGATACCGAGCGGCGAAGCGACGGTATTTCTCGTACTTACCCGATAGGCCAGCGGGGCCCCGAGAGCATGATTCCCTTGATGGGGATCGACTCGGGTGGCTCCTCGTCTCAAATAGGGTTTGTCAAGCCACAGAACCTTGAGGGGCGAGCATGAGCCGGAGGTCGGCGCCCACGGGATGGGGAGTAA
>JAKASN010000238.1 GCA_021819025.1 Actinomycetes bacterium
GGCGCACCAATCGGGCTGGTTGAGATCGAGATAGGTGAGACATGGAAGAAGCAGTAATCGTAGCAACAGCTCGCACCCCGATTGGACGCGCGTACAAAGGATCTCTCATCGACTATCGCCCCGATGATCTGTGCGGCTTCATCGTCGATGACTTGATGAAAAAAGTCCCCGAACTTAGCCGCAGCGACGTTGACGACGTGATCATCGGAGCAGCCAACCATTCCGGGGAGCAAAGCATGAACCTCGGGCGCAACGTGGCGGGCCTCGCAGGGCTACCCGACACGGTGCCCGGCACTACTGTGAACCGCTTTTGCGCATCTTCACTCCAGAGCATCAGGATGGCTTTCCATGCCATCAGCGCTGGCGAGGGCCATGCGTTCGTAGCTGGTGGCGTCGAGAGCGTGACGCGTACTCTGGGAGTGGGATTTAGCGCGACGGATATGAATCCGCGCTACACCGACACCTCCCGCGACGACTTCATCAATCTCATGTATATCCCCATGGGCCTGACCGCCGAGAATGTCGCCGACAAGTATGGCGTCTCGCGCGCTGATATGGATGAGTTCGCCAAACTGTCACAAGACCGCGCTGTTGCGGCACAGAACAACGGCTTCTTCGAACGTGAGATCACTCCAGTAACTCTGCCTAACGGTTCAGTCTTTGCCAAAGACGATGGGCCTCGCGCCGGCACCACTATCGAGCGACTCAGCCAACTACCCCCGGTATTTCGCCCTGATGGCCGCGTAACTGCCGGCAATGCTTGTCCCCTAAATGACGGCGCCGCAGCCGTGCTGGTACTATCGAGATCCAAGGCGGCCGAAATTGGTGTCAAGCCAAAAGCGCGTATCATCGCTTCTGCTATCAGTGGACTCGCCCCCGAGATTATGGGTGTGGGGCCAATTGAGGCCGTCCGCAAAGTCCTGGCCCTGGCGAAGATGACCATCGGCGATATCGACATAGTCGAACTTAACGAGGCCTTCGCTGCACAAGTACTTCCGATCTGCCGCGAGTTGGGCATCTCCATTGAAGACCAGCTAAACCCCCATGGCGGCGCGATCGCGCTCGGCCATCCCTTCGGCATGACTGGTGCCAGGATCATGACCACACTTCTCAACGATCTCGAAACTACCGACAAGACGATAGGACTTGAGACGATGTGCATTGGCGGCGGTCAAGGCATGGCGATGATCGTGGAACGACTCAATTAGGATTGCTGCTTTACTCGCTTGGCTCATCCCAAAACGGAGGTGCTCCGCGATGGGACCTCTCGTTCCCAGCGCCCCAAAGGCCCTAGGAATGATCCTTCAACCCCGAAAGTGACATCTTGGTAAGCGAACAAAATCCCCGCGTGAACGGTGCCGATGATGCGAAGGAGGAAGCGCCTGCTTCCACAACGTTGATTTTGGTGCGCCACGCCAAAACGCCTACCACTGGCACCGTGCTTCCTGGTCGCGCTGCTGGCCTTTCGATTTCTGAAGATGGTATACGTCAAGCAAACACGATCCCAGCTTCACTCGCCGAAGTTGAACCTCTCGCCGCTATTTACAGCTCTCCGCTCGAAAGGGCGCGCGAGACCGCCGCTCCGCTCGCGGCCGCGCGCAGACTTGAGGTACTGGTCGAAGATCGCCTCGTCGAATGCGACTTCGGCGCGTGGACCGGAAGACGACTCGACGAGTTATCCAAGCTGCCGGAGTGGAGAGTCGTCCAGAGCGCGCCAAGCAAATTCCGCTTTCCTCAAGGAGAGTCGTTTCGAGAGATGTCAGAGCGGATGATCAGTTTTCTCGATTGGGTACACTTGAGGCACCGCGGAGAGACCGTGGCCGCCTTCTCCCACGCCGATCCCATCAAAGCATTAATTGCACATTGTCTGGGAATCCACCTTGATGCCTTCCAGCGCGTCGTGATTTCCACAACAGGTATTTCTGCCATATCGATAACCGACACGGCCAACTACGCTTTGTTTGTGAATTTGACGCCAACTCCCAACTTGAAAGTCACCTGACGTGGCGGATTCGTTTAGCTTCGACTCCTCAAGCGAAGTCGCTCTCGGCGCAATTGGAGAGCCGGGGAACCGTGTCTTCATTATGCAGATCCGCGAGGGCACGCAGTCGCTAACTGTCAAACTTGAAAAGACGCAGGTAGCCGGGCTCGTACAATACATCGCCATGATGCTTGGCGATCTCGACCGTCTCGGGCACCTTCCCGCGGCAGCACTGGTGCGTCCTCCCATTGAGCCGCGTTTTGCCGTCGGCGAGATCGGCGTCGAGTACCACGAGGATGACGACATCGTGGTGGTCGAATTAACCGAACTTGCCGAAGAAGTTCCCGACCGCGCCAAAGTAGTACTTCGAATCACCAAAGAGCTAGCCGGCACCTTGGCAATACAGGGAACCGGACTTATCGAAGCTGGTCGGCCCACTTGTCCCCTTTGCGGATTTCCAATCGAACCAGAAGGACACCCGTGCCCGAGAACCAACGGCTACCGGGCACCCACACCTTAGAGCTACTCAACCGAGGATCTATTGAGGTCCTAGGTCGAATGCCCTATAGCTCGAACGCAACCCTGCTGGTTTCCATTCTCCTTGATGAGGATGCAGCAAAGGCAATCTACAAGCCAGAACGGGGCGAGCGCCCCTTGTGGGACTTTCCCGACGGACTCTACCGCCGGGAAGCCGCCGCGTACGTGCTTTCCGCAGCGCTCGGCTGGGAACTCATTCCCCCCACCATTGTGCGCATCGACGCTCCGTATGGAGTTGGTTCGCTGCAACTCTTTGTTGAAGCTGACTTCGAGCAGCACTACTTCTCGCTCGCTGACAGAAAAGAACTCCACGCGACGTTCATCCGTTTCGCGGCTTTCGACGTGATTGCCAACAACACCGACCGCAAGTCCGGCCACGTTCTTATCGACAATCAAGGGCATCTTTGGGGCATCGACAATGGACTGACGTTTCATGTTGAACCAAAACTGCGTACCGTGATTTGGGAGTTCGGCGGACACGCGATCGATACAAGCGACATCGAAGACATCAAGAGGGTCATACAAGACGCGCCAAAGCTCTTTGCCGAACTACTCTCTGAAGCAGAGATCGCAGAACTCGTAAAGCGCGGCAACCGCCTCGTGCGCAAAGCTCGCCTCCCCAAGGCAGACCCAGAGCAGCGCTCCTATCCATGGCCATTGGTGTAGGTCAACATCGATTTACTTTCCTAGGTGCCAACAAACTACCGAACCGGCGGGTGTTGCATTGCGTGCTTATATCAACCATCGCCCCGCTTCAACAACCTGGAAGCTCGCGCCAATGGCGCTCGCATAAAAGCGGCCACGAAGATGGGGCGCTGCGGCGCGCAAGGAATGACACGCCGCTTCATAGCCCAAAACACTTAGCCCTGGAGCTGGCAAAGTGTAGTGCTACGAGGCAACTTCAGCGAATCGACGGTGCGAGTCTGGGAGCAGCACGACGGGTTCCCGTCGAAGTTAAAGACGCCAATTCGCGACGTAGCAATACCGGCAAACTAGGATTTACGAGCCCGGATCGCATCAATTAACGCGGGAAGAACTTTTTGCACATCGCCGACGATGCCGAGATCGGCGATAGAAAATATCGGCGCTTCCTGATCCTTATTGATCGCGATGATATTTTTAGCGCCCTTCATTCCAACCATGTGCTGGGTCGCTCCCGAAATGCCTATCGCGAGATAGACGGTGGGCTTAACCGTCTTGCCCGTTTGACCGACTTGATACGCATAGGGAACCCAGCCCGCATCCACAATCGCCCGTGATGCACCTGGCGCACCATTGAGTAGCGATGCCAGTTCCTCGATAAGCTGGTACTTGTCAGCTTGGCCGAGTCCTCGCCCTCCGGCAACCACCACCGCTGCCTCATCCAGCTTGGGTCCGCTTCGCTCCTCGGCGTGGCTCTGGATGACCTTCGCACCTCCTGCGGCACCAATATCACCGGCAGAAACCGACTCCACGACTACGGCGACGGGATTCTCCTCGGCAACAAAGCTCTTCGGGCGGATGACAAATATTGCTGGAGCACTAGAAGTAAAACGCGCAGTCACCATCTCGTTGCCACCAAAGATTGCGTGCTCGCTCTGGAGCGAGTCACCCTGGTCAACCAAGTTGACAACGTTGGTCAAGACCGGACGGTCAAGTTTCGCCGACAGTCGCCCTGCCGCGTCACGGCCCTCATAGGAAGCCGCGAAAAACACCGCGTCAGGGACGTCCTCACCGACGGCTCGAGCGGCCATAACCGCAGCCGCAGTGGTCCCAGAAAGGCGGGAGTCTAGGTCACTCACCACGATCAAGCGTGATGCGCCGTATCGGCCTACTGTTTCACTAAATTCGCCGTCCACCAAAGCCGTGGTAAAGGCGGTAACTTCTTGCGCAAAGCGCTTGGCGGCGCTTAGCAGCTCAAGCGAACCGCTTGATACCTTAATTCCACTCGGCTCGACGAAAACCCAAATCTTGGAAAGTCCCATGACTCAATTCCATTTCTTCTCACGGCGTATCGCATCGCCTTTATGGTTGGTATGTCCGCTGCGACCCTTGGCCGTTAGCCATGCTGACTAGTCCGCGATGGCCCGACCGTGTCAAGACG
>JAKASN010000239.1 GCA_021819025.1 Actinomycetes bacterium
CCTCAAGTTGTACCCCAAGAAAGGCGCCATGGTGGTGCCGGTCTCCAACCACGAGATTGAGATGGTATTTGAGACGCGTCTCGTGTTGGAGCGCTTTGCGGTGGAAAAAGTCCTCGGCGCGGGCTTCGGGTTTCGTGTCGCCGACGCCGTCGACGTGATGATCTCCAAGCAGCGTGAAGCCCTCGACCGCGACGACCTGGAGAGCTTCGTCGACATTGATCGGGAAATCCATAACTTCATTCTTCACTCGGCGGGCAATTCCATCCTGTGTGACCTCTACGCCTCGATGCGTGACCGCCAAATCCGCATGGGGAACGTGCTTTTGTACTTGAGCCCGAGTCGCGTCATGCATATCCTCGCTGAGCACGAGGAGATCGCAGAGCTCTTCCGCAAAGGGGAGCTCGAACCACTCCTAGAGGCGACTGTCGCACACGTACGCGGTACCCGCGATGCCCTAATCGGCTAAGAGCGAATCCGCACACACCTCAACCCTCTGCAAGGCGCCACAACTGCCCAAGTGGCGCTTTGTCGCCGCGACGCGACAGGTTTGCCAACAGCGAAGTTCGGTGTCGCGCCTGCCCCGCTAGCCACGTCGCCGGAGCTAAGGTAGTGCAAAAGGCACCTCGATATCCAGCTCGAGATAGCGTTAATCAAGCCATCTCGGCCGTGGCGGGGCGCCGTCGCCTAGGCATCAAAAAGAAAGAGTCTCCTCTCGGGAAGTCCCAGCTCATAAGTGCTTCCTTTGAGGAAGTCTTCTCCAGGGTTCTTGGCACGCCGTGCGATGACATCAACATCGCTGCTCGAAAAACGCAACTCCCAGCTCCATGGTGCTTCCTTGGCGAATTCGAGAACAAAGTTACCGATGGGAACAACCCCATGCCACATCTTGGCGCTGCCCTCGGGGATTATGGCAATGTCCTCGGAGAAAAAGCACGCCAGCTTGCCGCGGACCCTCGCTGGGATCTCACTTGCCTCAGGAAAGCGCACGAGATTATCCGCGCCAATAATCCGCGCTACGTCGCTATTCACTGGAGCACCCAGCACTTCTCCCACCGCCCCTTGCTGAAGCACTTTGCCGGCCTCGATGATCACCAACCAGTCGGCAAGATAAGCCGCTTCTGCGACATCGTGGGTTACCACAAAAAGGTATTCCACCGCCGGCTTGACGACTTGGTAGATCAGCCTTTGGTGTGCCGCGCGCAACTGCACATCCAGAGCCGAGAGCGGCTCATCTAGGATCGCCATCGAAGAGTTGGTGGCCATCGCCCGTGCCAAAGCACCCCGTTGATACTGTCCCCCCGAGAGCGACGAGGGAAGGCGATCTGCGAACTCGCCAAGTTCGAGTTGGCTCAAAAGTTCGCTGGCCGCCAGGCCGGATCGTGACAGAGAACTCGCCAATTCGAGATTGTCCTGCAAAGTCATGTGCGGCCAGAGGCCGAAACGCTGTGGAACGTATCCGATGGCACTACGGCGGATCTCGGCTATGGCACCTTCGACTTGGATGGTCTCGTCGTCAACCAAGTAGTCGCAAAGCGCATTTAGGGTCAGCGTCTTTCCGGCGCCTGAAGGACCGAGCAGAACCGTGCAACCCGGACGGGCGACGAAGTCGACGTCTAGAACAAATGCCCCCAGGTTGGCCTGCACCTTGACCCGGCAGTCACCGATATTTGCGACTCCGCGCGGCCTTGGGGGGACCCCGCTCTTGGTCGCACCAGCTTTGCGCAACAACTTGAGCACCTCGGTAGTCGGCCAAGCCAGATTGGATAGCCCCAAGGCAAAGGCGCCCGAGAGTAACAAGGTAATCGCGATGGGCGCCACGGTGGCGGCAAGTCCAGAGCCTTCGAAGGAGACGTAGGTGTAGATCGGTAAAGAAAACGGGCTATAGGCGACCAAGAGGACTGCCCCGAACTCTCCGAAGGCCCGCAGATAGCCCAAGGTAAGCGAAGAACGAATCGAGGTCCACCCCAGCGGTATGAAGATCGCCACCATCTCGGCCAAAGGCGTCATCTTGAGGCTGGTGGCCACCACCCGCGCACGTGGATCCACCGATGCAAAAGCGCCTCGTGCCCCCTCTACTACATAGGGCAGCGACGCAAACGACTGGGCGATCACGATCGCGATGAAAGTGTTGGTAAGGCGACCGCCAAAGAAGTGTCCGACAGGCGAATTCGGACCAAAAGCCACCAGCAGCATCACTCCCGCTACGAGCGGGGGAACCCCCAACGGGAGTCTCACTAGCACCGCGAGGGTCTTGGAGATCGCGCTGCGACTCAAGAAAAGATAGAAACCGAGAGGAATCCCGAGCACCGCAACTATCACCAAGGCGGCCACAGAGGCCGCCACGGAGTTCTCCACGGCCACGTAAAGATCGCTCGAACTCGCCGGAGCATTGTGATGCGAAGCAAAATATACCCCCAAGGCGGCAAGGGGAAACAGCGCCAGTGCGCTGCCTAGTGCTACCGCGACCCGGATGGAAACGCCATTGCCCGAGGGCGAAGTTGCTCTTAGATTTCTAGCTCTATCGGCCATGGACTTCAACTTTTGCGCCCTAGCCCCAAACCCGACGCGGCGCCGGGATGCGCATGGTGCTAAACCTCGCGCCAAAGCAAGCGGCAAAACCTATCTTCTCGGTGCCATCATCTCGGGCGCCAAAACTTTCAGCGATCAAAGGTGAAGCCCTTTGGGTACTTTCGATACCGCCCCGGTAATAGTGGGCGCGCCAACTTTCACCCCGAGATGGTCGAGCAAGGACGAACCTTGAGCGGAGTAGAGGAAGTTCACAAAGGCTACCGCCTGGGGGAGGTCTTTGGCGTTGGAGAGGATCGACACAGTAAAGTCTGCTCCGAGATTGATCCCGGTGGCGATGGTGGGAATCTTAGCCTGATCCGCCTCATTGGCATAGAAAAATCCCGCATCAAGCTGCCCGGTTTGCAGGCGCGCCACCAAAGTCTCCTCGGGAAAGACTTGACTTGGGTTCTCGGTGGCCCCGAGAACCTTTTCCACGAGGCTGGGATCCCCGAGCGCGCTCGCCTCCTCAGTGAGAAGTTTTTCCACTAGCACTCCTTTGGGATCCAGCGCCGGGTCGGTTCGCCCTAGCGCGAAGCCGGGTTCAGCCATCACTTTGTACCACGGACCGGCTTTGAGGGCTGCCGCAAAGCGAGAGGAGGGGTTATATCCGATCTCCAGCGGTGAGGTCCCCAGCGCTGCATACCAAGTTAAATAACTCCCGTTGGCAGTGCCCATGAGCGCCTCGTTTGCTGAGGGAGCGGCGGAGATAAAGACGTCAAAAGACTGGGTGCCGCTCTTGATTTGATTTACCAGGGCGGTGGATCCGCCCGGTAGCCCTTCAAAGGTGATCCCTGTCGCGGCATGAAAGGCTGGGGAGATATCATTCACCATCGCTCCTACCAGCGAACCGGCATATGCTACGCGAACAACTCCCCCGATGTGACGCGGCGACACCGAGGTCGAAGTCGGCGCGGAAGCCGAACTCGTTGAACCGCACCCCGCCAGAACGGTCGCGACTATCCCGATAAGAAACTTCTTCATCCTGGACAACTTTCTCATGTCAAACATTGCTCGCCTCGGAGGTTTGCGGGTGGGCCATAGCCTTAGCCCGCACGCCGGTAGTTCGGGATCGCACTGAGCATCTTGGCGGTTGAACGCATTGCTATCTCTGAAAGCGCGTCGCGCACCCGTGGCATCGCCCCCGCCAGAGCGCTCGCCACCAACCAGCTCTGCTGCTCGCCGATGGCCGTCCACTCCAGCCCCACCGCAGCTGCGACCGGTGCCATCGTCAAGGTGGCGTCGTAGGAGCCAAAACGGACCGCGTAACAAGCGCTCAAATGAGAGTCGAAAGATACCTCGTCGTCCAAGCTTCTTCCCGCCCGAGCGGCGAAACGTTCGCTCAGTTGGCGCACTCCAGATCCTCTCACGCGCGGTGCGAAAGCCACATCGGGTCGAAAAAGATCCTCCACCTGGAAAATTTTGCGAGGATTTCCCGGCTTAGTGGCGATACAGAGGTCCCAGCGAACCAATGGCACCACCGCCGAGGCGATCCCCTCGGCAAGCTCAAGTGGTTCATCGATGGGGCCATGCAACAAACAAAGGTGGGCACGGCCCGAGCTGAGGTTCGCCAAAGCTTGAGAATTGGGCATCGACCACCAGTGGAAGACGCCTCCGACGCGACGCGAAAGGTATCCAATCAGCAATCCAAGGATGGGATCGCAGCCATCTATCAGAACCGATGGGTCACCCAACCGGGTCAAATGCGACGTTGCATCGATGCGTCCATTGGGAACTTGCCAAAGTCCGTCAGCTGGGGTCGAAGGCATCGCTCTCACCACCACCGTCTCACCAATCTCACCGTATATACCTACTCCACCTGGCATATCAGCCAAGGCGAGCCCTTTGGCATGAGGCGCGGCGGCGAAGAGATCCTCAACTGAAGTTCCCAAAGCATCCGATATTCGCAACGCGAGGCCCACTTTGGGCTGCTCGGTTCCTCGTTCGATGGCAGAAAGCGTCTGCCGCGATATACCCAGGAGCGCACAGAGCTGATCCTGGGTCATCTTCAGCTCTCT
>JAKASN010000240.1 GCA_021819025.1 Actinomycetes bacterium
GCGCTTGGACGACTCCTATTCCACGGGTTCCTCGATGCTTCCCCAGAAGAAGAATCCCGACATCGCCGAGCTGTCGCGTGGCAAGACTGGCAGGTTGATCGGCCATTTGAGTGGCTTTCTCGCCACTCTCAAAGGCCTGCCCCTCTCCTACAATAGTGACCTTCAAGAGGACAAAGAGCCTCTCTTTGACGCCCTAACCCAAACCGGTCGGGCACTGGTTGCGGTAAGGGGAATGCTCCAGAGCGCGAGCTTCGACTTTGCGCGGATGAAAAAGGCCGCCGATTCCCCCTATCTTTGCGCCATCGACCTGGCGGAGTACTTGGTTCGCAACGGGATGCCGTTTCGCAAGGCTCATACCGTGGTGGGCGGATTGGTGCGTGACTCCATCGAGCGCCAGGTGCAGCTGGAGGAACTCGTCGCGGCACACCCGCTGCTCGGCTCTGAGGGCGCGGCGCTGCTGGTTCCGGGTGCCTCTTTACGCAGTCGCATTACCAGGGGCGGAGCGGGCATCGATGCTGTGGAACTCCAGAAGGATCGCTTCGCGGGCCGCCTCGAGACCGATTCCAAGCGCCTCGATGCGATCTCGGCGAGCCGCGTCGATCTGCCTAAGTAATCATCGCAAGCGCGCGGAGTCGGCTCAGGGGCTTTGCGATGAGTCTTTGGCTGTTCTCTGGTGCTCTCAGGGTAACCACGAGGTGCAAAATTGGCCATCGCGGCGCCTTTGCTGTGCTGGATGGAAAAAATTAGTGGCAAGGTGAGCGAGATGACCAGCGGGGTTGGACTGGCCGGGGAGCCATTGATTGGGGTCCCCGAGCTAAAGCGCATAGATGGCTTCAAGGCTTTGGCACGGCGAGATTACGCCCATGACTCGATCGGCCTGGCGCAAAGTTTGGTGGGTAAATATCTCTTCTACCGCGGAGTGATCCTTCGGGTCACCGAGACCGAGGCATACCGCGGCAGCGATGATCCCGCGAGTCACGCTTATCGCGGCAAAACCAAGCGCAATGCCGCGATGTTCGCCGGTCCTGGACACCTCTATGTCTATCTCAGCTATGGAATGCACCATTGCATCAACGCCGTGGGCCAAGAAGCTGGGGGAGCATCGGGAGTGCTAATACGCTCGGGAGCCGTTGCCTCGATTGCTCGTGATGGCGCGCGAAGTGAGATCTCGGTGGCAACGCGTCGACCTGTGGATCTCTCCCGAAGCGCCATCGGTCCTGGTCGCCTTGGCCGCCTTGTGGGTGCGAGGCGTGAAGATTCGGGATATGACCTCTGCAGAGCTGATGGTGAGATCTTTTTCTTCTCGCTCAGCGATTGCGCTGTGCGCCTTCACTGTTCACCGCGCATCGGGGTGGGCTCGGGAGTGGAAAAGCAGTGGAGATTCTTCGAGGCCGACTCTTCGCATCTATCTGGGGGTGGATCGAGTCGTCTCGGGGCGCCGTTGGGTAGTGTGAGCAACTGAGGAATCGCTCTCCCTATGGAGGCCGACCCTTGTTGTACTCGGGGGGAATTGGTTAGCTCAACTGGCAGGTTCGGCGAGGCAATTGACCGTGGTGCCTTGGGGGACTTGGGTGCCAGGCGTCGGGGACTGCTCCCAGACGGTGTTTGGGGTCAACGACGGTGCGGTGGGCGGTGGTGATACTTGGAGCTGGCAGGTGCCGCTCAGTTGCATCGCAGCGAGTGCCTGGCTGGCCGCACTTGCCGAAAGCCCCAGCAGGTCAGGCACCGCTACCAGGGTGGGGTAAGTGAGCACGCCGTTGGAGACAGTTATGGTAATGGTGGAATTTCGCGCCACGTTGTCTTGCGGGGTGGGAACCTGGGCGGTGGCATAACCAGGTGGGTATTCACCCGAGGGAGCATATTGCACATTGATGTGGAACCCCTCGGAGGTGAGAGTGGACTGCGCCAGCGCCGAAGGCATCCCGATTACGCTGGTGAGCCCATTGTTATTGGGCGCAGCGGGAACGTTGGTGGGCGCTCGGGAGGCGAAGGAGGCGGCGCTGCGGAAAACCTTTGCGGGTGTGCCGTCCAGAGCGGCGGCGTTGTAGGCGGCAAAGGCCATGGCGGGCCAACTCCCACCCACCACGTAGATGGGAGTGTTGGGAGGCGTCATCGGCACCTCGCCTTGGGGATACCCCACCCAGACCGCGGTGGCAAGTTGGGGCACCAATCCGGTGAACCAAGCATCAGCCCAGTTTTCGCCGGTGCCCGTCTTGCCCGCTACCGGCCTTCCAATTGCGGCGTTTACGCCGGTCCCCTCAGTGACGACTTTTTGCAGAACCGCAATCTCGGTAGCGGCAACTTGGGGTGAAAGGACTCGAGTGGGACTCGCCTGGTGGGAGTAGATGACCTTTCCCGCGGCATTGAAGATTTCTGAGATTACATATGGCTTGTTGTAGGTGCCGTAGTTGGCAAGGGTCGCCACCACGCTGGCCATATCCAGCGGGGTCACCGGTTCGGAGCCGAGCACGATGGAGTCGAAGGCCGCCAGTGGGCTCTGAACCCCCATTGCGTGGGCCATCTTGACCACGTTGGCAGATCCCACCTCTTTGATGAGCTGGGCGTAGACGGTGTTTACCGAGAGAATGGTGGCAGTTGCCAGCGTCATGTAGCCCGAAGGTTCCCCCTCGTAGTTGGAGACCGTCCAGGAGGGTTGGGTGGCAGAGGCAGGAATGGTGATCGTCTTGGGGGCGTAGAAGATCTTGGAAGTGCTGATTCCTTGCGTGAGGGCTTCGGCGAGGGCGATGATCTTGAAAGTCGACCCCGCCGGTCGCTGCGCCTGGGTGGCCATATTGAATTGTGAAGCCGGCGCCCCCGAGCCAAATCCCAATCCGCCCACCAGGGCTTGCACAGCGCCGTTGGCGGGATCGATGGAAACCAGCGCGCCGGTGGGTTGGCGAGCCAACTTGGGGATCGAACTATCAAGGGCATTTCGCGCTGCCACTTGGTCGGCGGGCACTTCGGTGCTGACGATTTTGAGCCCGCCGTGTTCGATGAGGCGAATGCGATCCGCGAGGGTCGCTCCGAGGGCCGGCAGCGTCTCGGCCTGGGCGAGTACCGCCTGGGAGAAGTAACCCATCGTCGGAGTGACCGAAGCGGGGGAGGTGGAGAGCTCAAGTCCCACTCGGGAGGCCCGCTGATAAGCAGCAAGGGTGATTTCCCCTTGGGAGTACATCGCGGCGAGCACCTCGTTGCGACGCTCGATGGCGAGATCGGGGTGTAAGAGGGGGTCGTAGGCCGAGGGAGCATTTATGAGGCCGGCGATGGTCGCGGCCTGGTAGAGGTCGAGATCTGCCGCCGGCTTGCCGAAGTAACGAAGCGACGCCGCCTCGGCGCCGTAGGTTCCCTCGCCGAGGTAGACATCGTTGAGATAAGCATCGAGTACCTTGGCCTTGGTGGTGCCGGTGAGTGAACCGAGCGAGAGTAGTATTTCGTGGAGTTTTTCCGCCAAAGTCCGTTTCGGGGTGCCCAGCTCCAGCTTGACGAGCTGTTCTTCGATGGTCGAGCCCCCTTGTTCCACGCTTCCAGCCGCGACATTGGCCAGCGCTGCGCGCACTATCGAGCGGATATCGATTGGTCCGCGTATCCAGTAGCGCTTGTCTTCGATGGCCACAGTGGCTACCGGAAGGTACTTCCCAAGGCTCGCATAGGAGATGGGGATGCGGATTACGTCAGTGGGGACGCTGGTGATGACGGAGCCGTTGGCAGAGACGATGGTGCTTACCTGGTCGGCTATCGCGGGATTGTCTGCTTTGACCTTGGGAACCGTACAGGCGCTTAGTGCCGTTACCGACAGCGCTGCCGCAATCAGCCGTGTTCCTCGTCGATGAGCCGCTTTGATAAGATTTGGGTTATATCCCATCGTTCCTGCAGGAGTCGGTCAGTAGGCTCGCCAAGGTCACCGAAGTGCCATCCCTGAATCACCAGGCTCGCTCGCTCGGTCGGGCGCCATGCCAAGTCAACTATTTTTCGTATCCCTTATCGGCCAACTTTACACGCCAAGATCGATTCGGTGATCGCACCATATTGCAATTGTGTAATTCGACCTTCACCAAGCGCGACTCGATCCACGAGGGGCCGACGGCGTCGGCCCCTCGATTGCAGCTTGCGACCCCGATAAGGGTCGGCTCGCCTGATTGGCGCTTCGGTGTCGCGGTGCTATTCCGCGTCGGCGATTATCGATCCCACCCTTTCGCCCAAGGAAGGATTGCGGGAGTTGAGAAAGACCGCGTAGAGCGCTGCGACGACCACAATGGCGAGAGCGATATAGGGAAAGTAGTTAAAGGGAGATGGTTGGCCCGGCTTTATAAGTTCATAGAGAGGATAGGCGATGGCGACGGCTCCAATGACGGGCAAGAGGGCATGGCGCACGAGATTGAACCGCTCGGGATGGAAGCGCCGATAATAGAACGGCAGTGCCAGGTTGGATACCAAGTAGACCAAGGCGATGAGGATAGTTCCCAGCGTGGCGATCTCGCCGAAGAAGACGATGGGATCGGTACGTCCGCCAAAGATAAAGGCCACACCCAAGGCGAGCCCCAAGAAGATCACGAAGCTTGCCCATGGCGTCTGGTGCTT
>JAKASN010000241.1 GCA_021819025.1 Actinomycetes bacterium
CACCGCATGTCTACACGAGCCGGCCAAGCAGTCCTTAAGGCGAGGCGTCTGCGGGGACGGCAGCGTCTGAGCGCGTAGCTCCACGCCGAGCGGTATCAGTTGCACTCCATCTCCAAATCATCAGAATTCGCCGAGCTTCGAAATAGCGGAGTGCGAATCCGGGGCGGCCCGGTCTCTTTGAGCTATCTTGCCAGTGATGACGACGACGTCAGGGTGGGTATCTCGATTCCGCGTAAGGTTGGCAACGCAGTTTCACGCAACAAGATCAAGCGTCGCGTCAAGGCGAGTCTGCGTGATATCGATGTGGAGGTGCAGCCAGGACGCTATGGATTTCTCATTTACCCAGAAGTTGCAAGGTTGAATTACCATCAAATAAAAGAGATCGTGTCGTCGCTCATGGCGCGCGCAGCTCAGCGCATGGTGTCAGACAATGACATTCATGGGCGTACAGACAAGGAACCCGGCAGGTGAAAAAAGCCATTCTCGTGCTGATCAAGGGTTATCAGAAAATGCGCGTCGGGCGCATGTCTCCATGTCGCTACTACCCATCTTGCTCCACCTACGCTCTTGAGGCCGTAGAAGTTCACGGAGCGGCAAAGGGACTATGGCTGGCGACCAAGCGAGTCTCGCGGTGCAATCCCTTCGGTGGTTCGGGATTTGACCCGGTACCGGAAGCAAAAATTAAAAAGGTAGTCCCATGACGTTTTTGGGTGATCTGTTCAAGCCGCTATTTGAGCTATTGGCGGGTTTGATCGCTGTTTACTATAGCCTTGTGCACAGCTATGCCTTGTCAATAGCCATGCTCACCGTCACGGTGATGGCTGTAGTGTGGCCCCTTACTCAGATCTCGACTCGTTCGATGCTCGAGATGCAGCGGATCCAACCCGAACTCAAAGCACTTCAAGCTAAGTATCGCAACGATCGGGTGAAGCAAAACGAGGAGATGCAAAGGCTCTTCAAGGAGAACAAGGTCTCACCTGCGGCGGGTTGCCTTCCAATGTTGCTACAGTTCCCTTTGCTTTTTGTGATGTACGACGTCATACGCGGCCTCACCAACAAGCTCAAGAACGGAACACCGTCGCCGAAATATATATCGCACAACACGCTGCTTTACAAGCACCTTGTTGCGGCGGGTGGCACGATGCACTCGCTTGGTTTAGACCTCGGTACTGCGGCAACGAAGGTTCACACTGGCTTCATATCGGCGATTCCCTATTACGGGCTTGTGGTTCTTGCCGTGGGCTTGGTATTTCTTTCCACCTGGCAGATTTACTCCAAGAACCCCAGTGCTGCGGCGGCTAATCCACAGTCAACCGCAATCATGAAGTATTCCCCGCTCATTTTTGGCGTGATCTACATCGGAGTGCCTGCGGGAGTCAACGTTTACTTCGTCGTCTCGTCGTTATTTCGCATTGGACAGCAAGAGTTGATGTGGAGGCACGACCCCGTGTTGCGCAGGCACTCTGTGGAGGCACGTCAGAAGATGGTCGATACCAAGGCCAAGGAAGCTTCGGGTGAGATCGTGAAAGCACCGAAGCTGAATATCTGGGAGCAGTTGAAAAAATCTGCCAACGATGCCAAGGCTAGTGGAAGTAGCGCAAATGGTACCGGAACAAGCAATCCGCGCTCGGGGGGCAGTACCCCTCGTCCAAAGAACACTGCCAATCGGAACAATAAGAAAAAGCGCAAATAGAGATTTTTAGAAGACTTAAAGGATAATACTTACAGATGGAATGGGTAGAAACGACAGGAAAGAGCATCGAAGAGGCGCTGAGCGCGGCTCTGGACCTCTTGGGTGTCGACGAATCAGATGCCGAATTCGAGGTAATCGAAGAGCCCAAGTCGGGTATTTTTGGGAGAACCAAGCGAGAAGCTCGAATTCGGGCGCGCTTGAAGCCGAGTATTCCCAGATCCAAGGAGAACCGTCGGACACGAAAGCGTCGGGAGCGACCCGAGCGACCCGAGCGCCAGCCTAGAAGAGCCGAAGCCAGCAACGGAGATGCGCCAGCACGCGTCGAGCGGGAAGTACCCTCGCACGACACCTCAGTCGAGAGAAATACTAGAAGGGCCCCAGTAAAAGTGGTTGCAGAAGAATTCGAAGTAGAGCAGTACGAAGAAGCCGTTCCCTTGGTAGATCAGGCGGGAGCAGCCCAGGCTTTTCTTGCAGGTCTAATGCGAGAGTTTCAGGTTCCAGGGCAAGTGGAAGTTCAAGCGATGGAAGAAGACCATATCGCAGTCGCGGTAACCGGCGATGCAAATTTTGGTCTCCTTATCGGTCCCAAAGGTCTGGTAATGGGCTCGGTGCAGGAACTCGTGCGGGCAGCGGTGCAAAATAAGTTTCGGCGCGCCAACGCCCGGGTATTTGTGGATATCGGTGGCTTTCGTGAGAAGCGCCGTGCCAGCTTGGAGCGATTCTCCGTCAGCGTGGCGGAGACCGTGAAAAGCACCGGAAAGCCCCAGGTTCTTGAGCCAATGAATGCGGCGGACCGCAAGGTCGTGCACGACACCATGGCCGAGATCGAGGGCGTGGAGACGCGCTCCGAAGGTGCAGAACCTCGACGTTATGTCGTGGTCTCCCCTGCTGGAGATTCGACCGAGCGCGACTAGCAGAGTTCTTTCTTAGGTGGATCCGGATGTAGGGCCTCAGGGAGCCGGTCTGGGTGGGACCATCGAGCAATGGTACCAGCGGGGTAAGTTGGTCGGGGGGATCGGGTCAGATTCCTTAGAAGATCTCTTGCGCAACGCCAGTAACTACATAGCTGTAATTAAGGCGCTTTCCGACGCTTCGAACTTGTCGGTGCTCGACCTTGGATCCGGAGTCGGAATACCTGGACTTCTCATTGCCTGGCAGAGTGACGATTTGAGAGTTACTCTGCTCGATGCGATGACACGGCGGATAACGGTGGCCCGTGATTACATTGCTCGACTCGGACTCGATAGTCGAGCTAGTGTGATCCATGGGCGTTCAGAAGACTACGCAACTCAACTTACTGAGAAATACGATTTCGTCGTCGCGAGATGCTTTGGTCCGCCCGCTCTGGTAGCTGAGATGGCAATCTCGTTCCTTAAGCCCAAAGGAGCGCTCATCGTATCAGACTCCCCAAAGACCTCGAGTCGATCGCGACGATGGCCGACGCGCCAGATACGTGCGCTTGGGTACCAATCCCCCACGTTCCACGATCTTGACCAGCACTTCGTAGTCCTGGCGCGAAGTGGCCAACCGTTGCGTCGGTTGCGATCTTACCAAACCATGATAAAGATGCCGCTGTGGAGGGTCAGCAACTAAAAGTCTTCATGGGCAGAGATTTGTTCTGCGATTCTCCTTAGGTCTTCGAGGTTTTCGAATTCTATCGTGACCTTGCCTCTCGTGCTGGAGGATCCAGTCTTGGGAAGCTGAACCATTACTTTTGCTTCGAGAGAGTCGGTAAGCAACTTTTCCAGTTCCACAATTCCGGCCGGCCGGAATTGCTTTGCCTGACTTCTCGGCTGGCGTGGCAGGGGTGCTTCAGAGTCCTTCTTGATAAGTTCTTCGAGGGCACGAACCGACAAGCCCTCCTCTGCGACGCGCTTGGCGTATCTCTCCTGTGCGAGTCTGTCAGGATTAGCAAGAATAATTCGGGCATGGCCGGCGGTGATTCGTTTCTCGACTAAGAGGCGCTGTGCGGCTGCGGGAAGCTGAAGTAGACGCAAGGAGTTGGTTACTACCGCACGAGACTTCCCAACTCGTGTTGCAAGTGTCTCGTGGGTGAATTCGAACTCCTCGATGAGGCTCTGGAATGCAGTAGCTTCCTCGATGGGATTGAGATCGTCGCGATGGAGGTTCTCCACCAATGCGTGCTCGAGACTTACCCTAGCGTCCGCAAGCTGTACGATCGCGGGAATCGTATCGAGGCCAATGCGGCGCGCCGCGCGCCAACGCCTCTCCCCCGCAATGATCTCGTATTGACCGTCTTCAGTCTCCTTGACCAGAATTGGTTGGATGATACCCATGGAGGCGATTGATGCTGCGAGCGAAGAGAGTGTCTCCTCATCGAAGGTCTTCCGGGGTTGATTGGGATTGGGACGGATATGAGTGGTAGGTATTTCACGATATGTTGCGTCGCGGGACTCTGATTCCCCTTGTGGGATCAGCGAGCCCAGTCCACGTCCCAGTCCGGCTTTGCGGACCATTAAATTACCTCCTTGGCAAGTTCTCTGTATGCGACGGCCCCGCGCGATAGCGGGTCGAAGGTAGTAATTGGCTGCCCGTAAGATGGCGCTTCCGAGAGCCGAACGCTTCTTGGAATGACTGTTTTGCAGACCGATTCGGGATAGTGAGTGCGGACATCTTCGGCGACCTGCTCCGCAAGCTTGGTCCTAGCATCATACATTGTCAAGACAATGTGGCGCACATCGAGACCCGGATTGAGGTTCGACTTCACGAGGCGGACGTTGCGAAATAGTTGTGCGAGCCCTTCGAGGGCGTAGTACTCGCATTGGATGGGTACCAGTACTTCGGTAGCGGCGACAAATGCGTTTATGGTGAGGAGTCCGAGAGACGGTGGGCAGTCGATGATTGCGAGGTCGAAA
>JAKASN010000242.1 GCA_021819025.1 Actinomycetes bacterium
GGGATTCGTCGAGGCCATCAAAGCGGTGAGCTCGAAGTCCTAGCGCGACCTTCCACCGAGGCGCCGCGCGCCTCGGTGGCTTCAAAGACGCCTTGTCGCCGAGGTGTCGAGAGATAAAGGTCCCCAGAAGCTAAAATTACTACTGCCGGGCACCACGTTGCCCGGCGAGGTTCTTTCTCGTCAATCAAGGAGACGCCGCATGAGAGTTGCCACGCCACCATCCACATCGCCAGCGGGCGGCTCTCCTCGGGCCTCGCGAGGGCGCAACTGGCTGGTAATCGCGGCAATCCCTTTTGCGCTCTCGGTAGCGCTGGTGGTGGCAGTGGCTTCTTATCTGCACTCCAGATCCGCCGCGGTGCCGGTTTATGGCCAGCTCTCCTCGATCCCCCCGCTGCAACGGCTCATGGGCCTCTCCGACCTCCCTCCCCGCTACGCTCCAGCCTTTCAGCTGGTCGACCAAAACGGTCAGAGCGTCTCGCTGGGGCAATTTCGCGGGAACTCGGTAGTTTTGGCCTTCATGGACTCCAGATGCACCACAGTGTGCCCGGTGCTCACCCAAGAGTTTCTCTTGGCCCAAAAGGACCTGGGAACCAGCGCCTCCAAGGTGGACTTCGTGGCGGTGAACATCAATCCTCTTGCGGCGCAAGTCTCCGACGTCGTCGCCTTCGACACCTTGCACGGCCTCACCAAGATGAAGAACTGGTATTTTCTCACCGGACCGGGACCCCAACTCCTCGACATCGCCAAACAATATGGCATCTCGGTGATCGTGCCCGCCGACAAAAATCCCAACGACATCATTCACGCCGACTACGTTTATTTCCTCAATCCCAAAGGACAGGAGCGCTACCTTGCCAGCCCAGTGGTGGATGAAACCGCCTCGGGTGCCGGATACCTCCCCCAGCCGACTCTCGCGCAATGGGGGCATGGTATCGCAAGCTACGCCCGCCAAGTACTGTAAATAGCTGACCGCGGTGAATTCGTACCATCCAAAGTGCGGCGAGATCTTCGCCTTCTCTTTTGGGCCATCGGCTCCTCCCGATACCAACACAAGCCAGAGTGTGCCAGCAACCCAAACTCGGCCACCGCGGGGCAAGGCCTCTCGGCCCGAACTCCCCCGAACTGCGCCGTTAGCCATGAAAAGGGCTTTCGATGGCCGCCAAGACGCGCGCCGATGAAAGATGCCTCCCCAATTTCTCCACAACCTCAAGGGTCGCGCAAAGCTACGCCGATGCGTCGGTGGACGATCATAATCGTGGCCCTCGCGCTTGGCTCGCTCACCGGCCTCGCCATTACCAAGGCGATCGGTGTTTCCAATGCTTCTTCTTCAAGTGGCGGCCACGCCACGGTTCTTACTGGTGGCTTCAGTGCGCTCAACGGAAGCGCCTCCGCTCCGCAATGGTCGCTTCCTTTGTTGGCTAATCCTGCCCAAAAGATATCCCTGGCACAATTCCGCGGCCGCGACGTGGTAATCAACTTCTGGGCGTCCTGGTGTATCCCATGCCAGTCAGAGATGCCCGCCATGGAACACGTCTCGTCTCTGGCAGGCTCCCAAGTAACCTTCATTGGGGTCAATACCGCCGATCAGGCTGCCTCGGCGCTCGCCTTTGTCGCCAAGACCAAGGTAACCTACCCGGTCGCCTTCGATCCGCTCTCGGTGGTGGGTTCGCAATATGGAGTATTGGGGCTCCCGGTGACGGTCTTTATCTCCAAGTCCGGAAAGATGATCGGACGAGACGTCGGCGCTATGACTCAAGCGACCTTAGAGCAATTGATCGATAAGGAATTCCACATCACGCTGGGAAAATAACGGCTGTACTGGGCATGGTGCCAACAAGATATTTCCCTGGGGCGACCCAGCGTCACCGACGCAGCGCCCCAAGAGGAGCAGATCTGCGAGTGACAAAGTTGCCCACCTTATGCGAGCGCAGATACCGTAGCCGAAAGGAGCGGCCCAAGCTTGGCGACGTTATCACCGAACCTTTTGGGCGCCGACGCGCGCGAGCGAAGATCGAGAACTTGGCGCGCTCCTGCAGCTGTCAGGGAACACCAGGGCCATCAAAGACCATACGCCGATTCTCGCATCAGAGGTCTGAGTGAGGCAATCCGAAGTCCCCTACCGGGCGATCAAGGCATCTCGCTTGGGCGCTGGTGGCATACGGATCGCGCCCACCACCGAAGCGATCAAGAGAGCCTGAACGGCGATCGCCGCTGCGCTCGCTGGCTCGGCGACCGCGAGAATTGTCAGCGCTGCGCAGAAGCCCGCCGCAAAGACGATTCCCCAACGCGTCGTCGGCAAGAGCCTGCTCAGCGCATGAAGTATCTCAACTTGAAGCTGGCGCGTCTCTCGAGGTCGCGAGCGAAACAGTTCAATCACGCTCAGTATCACCACCAAAGCTATGGCCAATACGTCACCGCCGATACCAGCGCGATCTGCGGTAACCAAGAGCCAGCTCGAGAGAGAAAAGAGCGCCAGCAAGCTACGTTTGGGCACTAGCACCAGCAGTGCCACTGCCGCGAGAGGAAGGTAGCTGCTCCAAAGGATCGGAGTGACAAAGAGCGAAATCCCCAATAGCCCAGCCAGGAGCGCGGCGTCATCGCCTCGATTACGCGAACGCCCCAGCAAGAGCGCTGCGCCGGAACCCGCCACGGCGGCCAAAAGGAGCTTGGCCCCCATAGACGATGCTCCGAGAGCTTCGCTGAGACCCATGAAAGACCAGCTCTGGGTGCCTTCATGTCCGGCGAGGGAGAGGAGAAGGTGGCCATATCCGATCATTCCCAGAGGTCCCATGAGAAAGCCCGCCCCGACGAGCGCGACGGTGGATACCAGCGCCGCGGCCGAGGCGCGATAGCGGCGCGAAGCGAGAAGAAAGAGCAACATTGGAAGGAGGAAGATCTTGGCCGTCGCTGCCAATGCCAATAACACCGCGGCGGCCACGGGCCGGTTTCTCCAGCGCCACGCCAAAACCACGCCGAGAGCGAGCCATGGCGTCAGAGTACCCATCTGGAGGCTGATCAGCATGGGCGAGGCCAAGATGAACAACCCGTAGGCAAGCGCATCAGGGCCGAGCAGGAGGCGAACCACCACCGCATAGGCCAATATCGATGCCGCGACCCAAAATAGCGTCGCTAGATGCGTCCCCAACAGTGCCAGGGGAACAAAGGCCAGCGCCGTCCAATAAGGATAGACAAATGCCGAACCCGAATAGACCGCCGCCGAGCCAAGCTTGGGATAAGGGCTCGATCCATGAAGAACCGCACGCCCCGCGTGCAGAAAGACCAGGAAGTCCGCCTGATTGACACGAGCCACGAAGTACCAAGCCACCGGAGCCAACACCGCCACGGCGAGCCAATAGCGTGCCTCGGCACCAAGAGTGGCCGGGTGTTTAAGAAAAAAGCGTTCTTTGCTTGCTAACTTGCGAGTTCTCAATCTCCCTGCAATCTTAGAAGGCTCCACCCAGCATTGGGATGGCGACGCCCCCAGGTGCCAGAGTGAAGGTCAAATCCAAGCCCAACCCGACTCGCTGCGCGACCCCCACCGACGATGTCGAGATTTGCTAAGTTTGCCCAAGACAGTTCCTGAGGCGAAAGGGGCGAGAGTGAAAGTCGAGAGCATTCCACCGGGGGCACCATGTTGGGTCGATCTGCAAACACCCAGTGTCGAGGTGAGCAGGAACTTCTACGGCAAGCTATTTGGCTGGGAATCTGACCCCCCGGCACCGGAGTTCGGTGGCTATTTCAACTTTCGCAAGGATGGTGAGTTCGTCGGCGGCTGCATGCCACAACCGCCCGATAGCGACTCCAAAGCGATGTGGATGACCTACTTTTGCGTCCTCGATGCCCGCAACACGATTGCAGCAGCCACAGCGCGTCGCGGCTCCACGCTGGTACCGGCGATGGAGGTAGGAGACCTCGGTACTATGGCGGTGCTCGTCGATTCCGGTGGGGCTGCTGTGGGCCTCTGGGAGCCCAAGCTCCACCGTGGCTTTGGCCGTTTTGAGGAAGCGGGAGTGGCACTCTGGTTTGAGCTCGAGGCGCCCCAATACCAGGCCAGCGTGGAGTTCTATCGAGATGTCTTTGGTGCCACTCCCACCACGATGAGCGAGACGGCAAGCTTTGGCTATACCACTCTCAACATAGATGGAGTGCCGCGCGCTGGAATCTTGGACGCCTCAAGCAACAGCGCACTCGATGCGCCGCCGAGCTGGTTGGTATATTTCGGAGTCGCAGACACCGATCGCGTACTCGCAGTGATCGCCGAGAACGGCGGCTCGATTATCTCTCCCGCCATGGACTCTCCCTTTGGTCGGCTCGCCACAGTCGCCGACCCCAGCGGGGCCTGCTTTCGCATCCTTTCCCGCCCCTAAAGAACTGCAGTCTCCGCGGAACTCTGACGGGCTTGATGCCTCGCCTGCAAAGAGCATGTCCGGGCTCTTTTAGGAGGGTCGGAGCGCCTAGCCCAACTTTCCAAAAATCAACCCATTCTCCCAGCTAGATGAGTTGCGGTTTTTCATCGGGACACTACAAATGCGTCGCAACCGTCTTGATCCGGCCCAGGGGATCGCG
>JAKASN010000243.1 GCA_021819025.1 Actinomycetes bacterium
CGATCTCTTGGAATTACCGAGACGATGGGGTTGTCTTGAGATTCGCGCCACGCTGGCTTTGCTACGGGCTCGACACCGCTGGGGGTAATTCTCGTGCGATTGTCGTTGCCAAATAGTCGATGTCTTTTTGGGTTAGTGGCCCTTTGGCAGCGATCATTTCCACGAGCTTGCTGGCCCAAGTGACCCAGACGTCTCCTTGGCGAAATGGCTTTGCCCATAGCCGCCATTGGGCATCAGTGAAACACAACGCTCCGGCGATTTGAACTCTTTGGGCCCCAACTATCTTTTGTACTTCGTGGATTTGCCAGCTCAATCCGTCGGCGATCTTGGTTCGATCCCGTCCTCCCACAAAGAGCCTGAAATCTTGTCTGAACCATCCGCCGATATCCCGCCGCTCGACAATTCCGGAGTAATTTTTCGCGTCGATGACCCAGATTCCCGACGGAGCGATGGCGATGTGGTCGATATTTGCCTGGGTACCGGGGATTTTTCTGTCATGGAGGATAACACTGCTTTTCGGGGCATCTCTCTCCAGCTGCCTACCCAGGCGGCGTTCGCCATCGGATCCTTTTGCCCACGCGGTGATGTCTTGGGGATCGTCGGAGAGGAATTTAACTACTCCCGCGAAGGGCCCCCAACGTTCATCGATCTTCTCTTCGCGGCGCTGATGCCGGCGCTCAAATTCCTTTTGCGCCGAGCCACCCGGCGTGCCTCTGGCGATTGTCTCCGCAAGCTCATCAATTTCAGTGGGCAGAGATGCTTGAAAAACGTGGGTTGACTTGTCATTTTGCTCTAGGTGTTGCTGGCACGAATCGCAGGTAATTGCGCGGGTATCTCGATCCCACCAAGCCATGGTTGCCGGTTGAAGGGAAAGCTGGCACTTTGAACAGTGGCCTGCATAACGCAAGCGAAGGTGCGCATACGGCACAATCTTGTCCTCATAATCAAACCATTTGGACGCTGAAGGAGTCAGAGATAACGTTATCACCTCGCTTATCTCAAAAGGGCAAATTCCTGGTAGTGATTAGGAGTCTTTCACCTAAGTCGTGGTCTGTTGCGCGCTATTGCTGTGCTCTTGGGCGTAGCTTCTATCGGTGCGGGGAGATTAATCCTGGTGGCAGAATGATGTCTGCGGACGGGAAAGTCCCTTCTCTGGCCTGGGTTATCGCGGTAAATCTAAGGATGGATCTAGAATTCGCGGTGAGGCGCTGAGACGATGAAGGTGACCGCTTGAAGATTTCGCAGCTGGCTGCTTCTGCGGTTGGCTCTTCGGAGAGTGCGAGGAAGGGTTGGCCATTGCTGCGAGCGACATTATCTCCTCTGCGAGGTGACCGGGCGACTCTCTACCCATGTCGCGCGCCGGGGTACCACGACGCGTCATGGTGATCTCGTCGATTGTGCCAATGTCGCCAACGAGCAGCGTCGCATATCTCTCAAAAACCTGAAATCCGCCAAGGGGGCATCATGACTAAGTCCGATCGCAAGCTGGATTTGCTATGTGTAAACACCATCAGAGGATTATGCATGGACGCAGTGCAAAGGGCAAACTCGGGACATCCGGGGACCCCGATGGGAATTGCTCCGGTTGCCTATACCCTCTGGCAGGAATATCTTAACTTTGACCCCAGCGATCCCATCTGGCCCAATCGCGACCGATTTGTGCTTTCGGAGGGTCACGCTTCGACGCTGCTGTGGTCGCTCCTGCATCTCACCCGCGTCGCGGCGGTCGATCCCGACTACGAAGTGCTTGGTCATCTTGCGGTCTCTTTGGACGACCTCAAGTCTTTCCGTCAGATCGATTCCAAGTGTCCAGGGCATCCTGAATACCGTTGGACAAGCGGGGTGGAAGCCACCACGGGACCTCTCGGACAAGGGGTAGCCACTTCGGTGGGAATGGCGATTGCTTCGCGGTGGTTGGGGGCACGTTACAACCGCGAGGGCTTCACCATGTTTGACTTTGATACCTACGCACTGGCCGGTGACGGTTGCATGATGGAGGGGATCTCGTCCGAGGCGGCATCTCTGGCGGGCCATCTTGGCCTTGCGAAGCTGTGTTGGATATATGACTCCAATCGCGTCACCATAGAGGGCCATACCGACATTGCCTTCAGCGAGGACGTTGCAGCAAGGTTTCTCGCTTACGGTTGGAATGTCGTGGTGGTGGCCGACGCCAACGACTTCGAAGCCATCGGGAGGGCGTTTCACGCCTTCCGTGCTGAGCAGCAGCGGCCCACCCTCATCCTCGTGCACAGCCACATCGGATATGGATCTCCGGTAGAAGACTCTCCCAAAGCCCACGGGGAGCCCTTCGGGATCGAAGGAGTGCGTTCTACGAAACGCTTCCTCGGTCTTCCCGAGGATAAGGAGTTTTGGGTTTCCGATGAGGTCTATGAAGCGTTTCATCTTGGTCTCGCGCAGCGGGGATTCGAAGCGCGTGGGGCATGGGAAGCTTCGTTAGTGCGATATCGTCAGCAATTCCCAGCTTTGGCCGACGAGATTGAACTTATGGGGCGTCGCGCCCTTCCCCTGGGTTGGGAAGAGGCGTTACCGAGCTTTGCGCCTGATGAAGTAGGCATCGCGGGCCGTGACGCTTCGGCAAAAGTTCTCAACCAGTTGGCCCAAGTGATACCCTGGCTGCTCGGGGGATCTGCTGACCTGTCGCCATCTACCAAGACCAACCTCACTTTTGTCGGTGCCGGTGATTTCCAGCCAGGCGAACCACTGGGAAGAAATCTGCATTTCGGGATCCGTGAGCATGGTGCTGCCGCAGTGGCAAATGGCTTGGCCCTCAGTAAGCTCAGGCCCTATTGGTCGACTTTTTTGACGTTTTCGGACTATGCGCGCGGCGCGATCCGCCTCTCGGCGTTGATGGAGATTCCCGTGGTGCACATCTTCACCCACGACTCAATCGGAGTGGGCGAAGACGGACCGACGCACCAACCGGTCGAGCAGCTCGCTTCGCTTCGAGCCATTCCCGGGCTGCTGGTGTTTCGGCCCGCAGACGCCAATGAGGTGGTGGAAACTTGGCGCATGGTCATCTCGGGGCGGCCTGAGCCCGCGGTAGTGGTTCTCTCCCGCCAAGCTTTGCCGACACTGGATCGTTCGATTTTGGCCCCTGCGAGTGGCTTGGCCCGAGGTGGCTATGTGCTGGCTGAAAGCGAAGGAACTCCTGAGGTGATCTTGTTGGCTACTGGCTCTGAAGTCCAGCTTGCCCTCGCCGCGAGAGCAGAGCTTCGAGGTCTCGGTATCGCCGCTCGCGTGGTGAGCATGCCGTGTTGGGAACTCTTCGATCGCCAAGATGAGGGGTACCGTAATGAAGTACTTCCCCCGTCTGTGGTGGCGCGCGTCGCGATAGAGGAAGCTTCCACCTTGGGCTGGGATCGTTACGTTGGGTCAAAGGGAAGAGTCATCGGCATGAGGACCTTTGGCTCCTCGGCACCCCTGAAGAATCTCCTCACCAAATTTGGCTTCACTCCCGAAAAGGTCGTTGAAGTCTCCCTGGAGTGCATCGCCGCGACGAAGGAGTCCTCCTGAGCGCAGCGGTGAATCTCCGCCGTCCTGGAGGGGTTTGTCCCTGGCAGCTGAGGGAGATTCGCACCCGAAATAGCGGTCATGTTGCATGCCGGACCGAGTGTTGAAGAGATATTGGGACGACGGAGGTTGCTTGCAGATGATGTCATTTAGCATGGGCACAAGGTCACCGAGAGCCAATTTGTCGATGGCGGCGCAGGATAGGTGCCATCGCGGTGATCTCCTCGCGAGACCCGGGAAAGATTTCCGCACTTGGTGAGCGCCGATGCGAAAGGATATGGCATGCAGTTGGCTTGCCAGTATCGAAAAAAGTGACATGGCTGACAGAGAGTGCGTTTGAGCTTGAAAATACCCTAGCGGTGCAAAGAGGGCGAGAAATTGTGTGCTCATTTTGACAAGGTGGCATGAGACGCCCAAGCGTCTATGACGAGAGGAAATAGAAAATGACGGAAGTTCCTTTGCGCCAAAGGCCAGCCTGGCGCGCGCTCGAGGCGCACTTTGGCGAGATCTCTACCCTGCACCTTCGCGAGATCTTTGCCGCAGACCCCCTGCGGGGTGAGCGCTTGCGGGTGGAGGTCGAGGGCATCTATCTGGATTATTCCAAAAACCGCATCAACAACGAGACCATGGGACTCCTCGTCGCTCTTGCCAAAGAGGTCTCGTTGGAGGAGCGCCGTGACGCGATGTTTCGCGGGGAGCACATCAACGTATCGGAAGATCGCGCCGTGGGCCACGTCGCCTTGCGTATGCCCAAGGGTGCGAGTTTTTCCGTCGACGGCGTCGAGGTGGTCAGCAAAGTTCACGAGGTGCTCGACAAGATGGCGGACTTCGCGCAACGGGTCCGCTCCGGAGCCTTTAGAGGCCATACGGGCTTACCGATTCGCAACGTCGTCAATATCGGAATTGGAGGATCCGATCTTGGCCCGGTGATGGCCTATGAGGCTTTGCGCTACTATTCGGATCGAGAGATGACTTTTCGCTTTGTCTCTAACGTCGATTCCACCGATCTAGATCGGAA
>JAKASN010000244.1 GCA_021819025.1 Actinomycetes bacterium
TGCCCAAGAACAGAATGCTTTCGTATCTGATGCCAACACCAACAAGCACGGCCTCTTCTGGATGACGCCCGAAACGGTGTCAGGAACCATCAAGTCACTCGGCATCGGCAACGTCATCGCCACACCGGCGATGTTTACCAACGAGATCCTCGCAGAGATCTACCACGGAGGAAGCCAAGCGTGAACCTAGCCATCGCCGAAACGCTCAAACGCACCGGCCAGACCTCTTTAGGGGAATCCGACTCCGGGAGCGGCCTCTCCCTAAAGGGCGTCACCAAAGTGTACAATTCGCGCAAGGGAGAAGTGTCCGCCCTCGGCGGCGTTGATTTGGCCTCGGCGCGGGGAAGCTTCACCGCCTTGCTCGGTCCTTCCGGATGCGGCAAGTCGACGGTGCTTCGCATGATGGCCGACCTCGAGACGCCTTCGGGAGGAGATATCCTCGTTCATGGGGAGCACCCCCGCGAAGCTCGCCTCGCCCACCATCTCGGGGTGGCCTTCCAAGAGTCCGCGCTGTTGCCCTGGAAGAGTGTTGAGGCCAATATCTCGCTCCCCCTCGAGATCGCCGGCCGACGCCCCCAAGCCGGCGCGATCTCGGATCTCATCTCGCTGGTGGGACTACACGACTTCGCGAAGTCACTGCCATCAGAGCTCTCTGGCGGTATGCGCCAACGCGTCGCCATCGCACGCGCGCTTGCCATCGAGCCCCACGTGCTGCTGCTCGATGAACCCTTTGGGGCGCTCGACGAGATGACACGACGACGCATGAACATCGAGTTGCAAAGGATATGGGCTGAGAGATCGGCAACCACCCTTCTGGTAACACATTCCATCTCTGAGGCGGTCTTTCTCGCCGACGACATCTTCGTTCTCAGCCCCCGCCCCGGAGTAGTTCTCACCCACCTCAAAGTACCGTTTGGCCGACCGCGAGGAGCTAACCTGCTCCGCGCCCCGGAGTTTCACGAAATATGTGACTTTCTCAGCGGAGTACTCTTCGAAAGCGAAGACGCCAAGGAGCAGCTTTGAGGTCCCGCTATGGCCAAGGAGTCGCCCCTCGGTCCAAAAGATTCGCAGCGTTCGCCTCCAACCGCGTGCTGCACATGCAACTACTTTTCGGGTTAGCAGTTCTTACGCTTTGGGAGATCCTCGCCCTCACCGTCTTTGCGCACCGATTTGTGCTACCTACGCCCACCAGCATCGTCGCAACGGGGTGGCAGGACCACTTCTATGGAAGTGACGTGCTGAGCACCCTCGGCGAGGCCGGCTTGGGATGGCTCCTCGGCAACACACTAGCCCTGGTGCTCGCAATTACCACCCTCGCGAGTCGGCGTATGGAAAATATCCTCGTCTCCTTTGGAGTGATGACTTACGCGGTGCCCACAGTGGCTATCGGACCAATTCTCTTCATCGTGCAAAGCCCCTTCGCGGCCAAAGTTACTATGTCAGCTCTCTCGGTCTTTTTCGTCACTCTCGTCGCCGGAGTGGCGGGCCTTCGCGCCGCATCTAGGACCAGCCTCGAGATGGTCGCGGCCTTCGGCGGTACCAAGTGGACGGCTCTTCGGCGCGTACGGTTGCGAGCCGGCCTCCCTAGCGTGGCCGCCGGGCTCTGTATCTCGGCGCCCGCGGCGATCTTGGGTGCCATGATCGGAGACTATTTCGGAGGCCAAAGCGGCCTAGGTGTCGTGATGCTTCAGGCCCAGCAGCAACTCGCGGTGAGCCGGACCTGGGCGATTGCCGCAGTGACTACGGTAATCTCAGGTGCGGCATATGCGGCGACGCTTTGGCTCACCCGCCGATTCGGCGCTGGCACCTCGGTCACCACCGACACCGCCCACTCAACCGTCAGCCCCGAGAAGCCCAATGCCGTCCGGCGACTCGCATCGCTTGGGCGAGTGCTCGGCGGCATTGCCATCGCAATCGGGGTGTGGGCTATCGCGGTGCGCGAAAGCGGCCTGGGGGGATACTTCCTCAAGACCCCGTTGGCAGTTTGGGACTATCTCTTCGCCTCAGCACAATCGGCCCAAAACCGCCAAGCAATCCTCTCAAGCCTCGCTACGACGCTGCTCCACGCTGGCACGGGGTGGGTGCTCGGCACACTGCTGGCCATCGTCGGGGCTGTGGTGCTGGTACTCTCCCCGGCAGCCACCCGCGCGGTGATGCCGTTGGTTTTGGTGGTGCGCTCGGTGCCCCTCGTGGCCATGACGCCTCTGCTGGCCCTGCTCTTTGGCCGGGGTTTGCTGGGAATTACCATGATCGCCGCACTCGTCACTGTAGTTCCCTCCTTGGTCACAATTTCCGACGGTCTCGCCAGCGCGCCGACCCCGGCGCTGGATTTGATCCGATCGATCGGAGGGAGCCCTCTCAAAGCCCTCACCCGGGTGCGTGCGATGTATGGCGCCCCGGCGATATTCACCGCCGCGAAGATCTCCATGCCCGGGGCGATTCTCGGCGCCGTGCTTGCGGAGTGGCTGGTGAGCGGGAGTGGAGTCGGCCACGCCATGGCCTTGGACGTAGTGGGAAGCAACTTCTCTAACCTTTGGGCATCGATTGCCATGGTGGTGGCGGTCTCGTTGGCGCTTTATTTCTCGATCAGCTTCCTGGAACGCGCACTGCGCTCCAAGCTGGCCATCTCATGAGCCTCTTCGAGGCGATAATTTTCGTAGTAGTTGGGATCGCCGCAGGCGCGCTCTCCACCTCTTTCGGAATTGGTGGCGGGGCGATCTCCACCCCGGCGATACGGGCACTCGGTATCTCAGCGATCACTTCCATCGGTACCACCCTGCCTTCGGTATTGCCGGGCGTTCTCACCGGAATGATGCACTTTAGAGGTCAACAGCTCATCCGTTACAGAGTCGTCCTTGCCGTAGCCATACCCGGGGTCGTCGCTTCGGTAGCCGGAAGCCTCGTCTCGCACCGCTTGCCCGGCAACGGACACCTCATCATGATTATCACCGCCGCAATCTTGATGCTTAACGCCTTCCGTATCTCCAAGGCTCCACGAGAAGCAGCTCTCGAGCCCACTGCCGCCCCGGAGAAGTTGCTCGTCCCCGAAGCGGCGCTACTCTCGCGAAGGAATTCGGATCTCAACAGTGCGGAGATCCCAGAGCGGGAGCCTCCAGCCCTATGGGCAGAAAGTGTCCCACGACCAGCCCGCCACTTAGTTCGCCTCGGCGCAATTGGAATCCTCGCGGGCCTGATATCGGGGATGCTCGGGCTCGGGGGCGGCATCGTCTTGGTTCCGATGTTCGTGCAAAGGCTCG
The DNA here is from genome assembly GCA_021819025.1 of Actinomycetes bacterium. Classification (GTDB taxonomy): domain Bacteria; phylum Actinomycetota; class Acidimicrobiia; order Acidimicrobiales; family Acidimicrobiaceae; genus Acidithrix. Next base: position 3,258 of record JAKASN010000244.1, read on the forward strand.
GCCTATCGCTTCGCGAATCCACCGCCACCTCGCTGGTTTGTGTTGGAGTACTCGCAATACCCAGCATCATCACCCACACCTATATCGGAGACATCGACTGGACCGTGTCCGCGCTCTTGACCCTGGGAACGATTCCCGGAGCCCACCTTGGGGCAAAGCTGGCACTGCGTGTAAGCGAGCTATGGTTGCGTCGCAGCGCCGCCTTGGTCCTTTCGGTAGTTGCACTGGTCTATGGGGCCAGCGAAGTGATCGCGCTACTGCGATGAAGAATTCGCCGGCTGGTGTTTTCCGCGCTTTTGACGCGACAGAATTGTCTCGGGCACTGAGTGCCAAGGAACTCAGTGTCAGCGAAGCGATCGATCACCACCTATCAACTCTCGAGTCCTTCGCACATTTGAACGCGGTGGTGGCCGCCCGGGATCCCGAGGCGCTTTCCCGAGAGGTCGCGCTCGCCCAAGAGATGATCGATCGCGGTACGGGCTCGGTGCTAACTGGCATACCCATCACCGTCAAGGACACCGTCGCGGTAGCTGGACTGCCCCTGAGCGCAGGAAGCAGGTTGCTCCTCGAGCATCGGAGCAACCTCGATGCCGGGGTAGTGAAGAGAGTGCGTGAAGCAGGTGGTCTGGTGCTGGGAAAGACCAACTGCCCAGAATTCGGCTTTGGAATCGGCTGCTCTAACGACCTATTTGGGCCCACTTTGAATCCCATCGCCGAAAACCTCTCCCCAGGGGGATCTAGCGGTGGCGAAGCGGCCAGCGTTGCCGCTGGAATCAGCCTTTTGGGGATCGGCACCGACTATGGAGGATCGCTAAGATGGCCAGCTCAATGTACCGGCATTCTCTCGATTCGGCCCACGCCTGGCCGACTCCCAGCACGCGGACAACTCCTCGGCTCCGGTTTGAGCGGAACTGACGGAAATTCCCGATTCCGAGACGCCTCGCTACAAGCGCAGCTACAGGTACCAGGCTTTCTTGCGAGGTCGGTAGCCGACTTGGAAAGCGCACTTTTTGCCACCGCAACGAGCTCGGAGCGCGTCGGCAAACTTCCCCCGGGGAACTTCGAGCTTCGATCGATTCCGATCGGTTGGAGCGACGGTGCCAATATCGGCGCGATTAGCCACGAAGTGCAAACGATGATGGCTGATCTTGCCGCACTTCTCAACCAGGACAAGTTCGCCATCACCTACGTGCCCGACGCCTTTGGCGGCGCGCGCCAAGCCTTTGACGAACTGCGCTCTTACGAAGATCTCGCCGATCTGCGCCGCCTCGCCCGCAGCAGAGAAGACGAG
>JAKASN010000245.1 GCA_021819025.1 Actinomycetes bacterium
CCGACGATACGATCCCAGCCCAAACCCTGCTGGCCGGGGAGCTGCTATTGCATCTCGGCCCCTATGCACCGCTGATTGGAAAAGGGAAGTGGGTCGGGTCCCGCGTGATGGCCCTTCCATTGCGCGGCGTAGCGATCCCGCCGGTCTGGAGGGCGAATGACCCGGTGGGCGTGACCCATGTCGTGACTGAAGATACCGAACGCTACCTCGCCGAAAAGTTCAGCGACTTCCGCGCGATCTGCAATTTCACACGGGGCGAGTACCTGCTCGGCCCCAAGCCCTATTCAACCTGGCTCGACGATCCTTCCGGCCCCGGGCAACTCCTGCTGCGCCTACTCATCACCAACTCCGCATTGAACTGGTCGGGATGCGAGATCGCCGTCACCCCGGTGGTCCTTCCCTGGATGCGAAACATCACTGCCACCGCCACTCGGCTCATGCGAGAAGAGCAGCGGCCCGCCCAAGAGCGAGCTGCGCCCGCACCCGCCATCAAGTCGATACGCGAACAGCGCGCCGAGCGACCTACGCCAAAGCAGCGCCCATGACTATCGAAGAGCAGCTTGCCTACTTTCTTACCGCAGCTGGTTTCCAGGGATTCGAACGCGAGTACCGCTTCGCACCCCCGCGGCGCTGGCGCTTCGACTTCGCCTGGACAGAGATCCGCCTCGCCCTTGAGATCGAGGGAGGAACCTGGGTGACGGGCCGCCACAACCGGCCGACTGGATTTGCCAAGGACCTCGAGAAATACAACACCGCCGCAGTGATGGGATGGCGCCTGTTGCGGGTTACCCCCGCGCAAGTAACAGATGGCACCGCTCTGGCGCTGGTGCTCCTCGCCACTAATACCGAGTCGGTCGCTCCCTAAGGACCGGCGTCGCGCACCAGCGTGAGCGCCGGAGTGGAATCGCCGGCCTTGGACGCTTTGAGGAGGCGCGCATTCTGCTGCCGCAGCACGGCACGCTGCTGCTCTGATTCCAGGTCCCGGACAATCTGGCGAAATTGCGGCGCGGTTGGCGGCCAATCGGGATGATTGGCTCCCCAGGTCATCGCTGCTGGGATAAAAAGAGCCGCATCGAGATCCCTCATCAGGAAAGCCCAGGCTTTGAGATCGTCCGGGCCAAGCTTGAAATTCCGGTACCATCCCCCCAGAAGCGACATCGCCCCCGATAGTGCGGCGACCGTCTCCTGGGGGACCTCATCAATCTGGCGCATCTGCGCCTCGATTACCGCGCGGGTGTCCATCTAATCCGCCCGATCCTCATCCGCAGCCACCTCCGCGCACGAGGAGCACAGGCTGCCGAGTTCGAAGTCGTGCTCCACCCACCAGCAGCCTCCCTCGCAGGCTTGGTCCTCGGTACAGCCGCAAACCCGGCAGAACTCAATGCCGAACACCGGACTTCTCCTCTCTCGCGCGATCAATCACATCGTCTCCCACCTCGCGAGGGATCTGGTGCGCACCTTCTATATATGCACCCCAAACGGATCTGATTCGCCCCGCCAAAGACCTTCCCTGGCCCCTCTGTTTCGCCTGCATATATATCGGCATGGCAACCTTGACTCAACTGATTGAAATGGCAAAGCTAACCAGCTCACATATCGAGATGTCCAACGAGGAACTGGTGACCGAGATCCAGCGCCTCGACAACTCCACTCTTCCTGCCGACCGAAACCGCCTCACCGAACTCCAGGCCAAGCTCCTCGCCCAGAATGCCGGCCTGATCATCAAAGTCGCGAGCCGCTACAACCGCGCCAAGGCTTTCACTCCCGACGAAGCTGCGGAGATCTCCATGGCCCCGCTCATTGCGGCCCGTAAGTTCGACCCCAATCGTGGCGTGAAGTTCTGCGCCTGCCTCCCCTGGTACGTCCGCTCCGCCCTTCAAGCAGAGCACGCCTTCGGCTCGGGCCAGTCCCAGTCGGTCTATGCCCGAGCCAAGGCGAAACTCAACAACATCGACAGATTTACCGCCGAACAGGTTGCCCGTGCCGAAGAGACGCTGCGGTCCAAGGCGGTCCTCGACAGCCCGGCCATCGAGGCACAAATGACTGACAACATCTCCGCAGAAGAGCTCTTCCTGGAAACAACCGAGAAAAGCGCCGCCGAGCCACAAAAAGAGCGCATGCTCACTCTCGCCACCGAAGCGCTAACATTGCTCACCCCAGAACAGAAGGAAGTCCTTGCCTCCCTTCTCGCTCCTGCTCCCCGCGGAGGCGACGCCGATGGTTTGCGCACATCCCCAGCAATCGCCCGCCAGCTTCACGTTAAGGTGGAATACGCCGAGACCCAAAAACGCCAGGTATTCGACATCATTCAGGACTACATCTTGGAAAACGAGCCCAGCTTGCGGCCCCCCAACTGGCAGCCCCGCCAACAGGGAGTATGGCTGCCAGAGATGCAGGGATTCCTCATGGGCCTCTTCGGCACCCCGACCGCAGATGAGATCGTGAATTACAGGAAAGTGGCCAGGAGAAGGATGCGGCGCTGACAATGCCGTGATACTCGTTCCACATGCCCGGTCTCTAAAGAAAACCCTTGACAATGTCGAAATGATTACAAGGGTGCGATTCCGGCTGTCCGCCTCAGGCGGCCGTCTCGTCCCTCGGGCACCTCCGAGCTGGCTCAATGGTGTGACGGGGTGAGCATACCGGAGGCATTTTTGCAATTGTGCCTGATATGACTGAGACAGGAGAGGGACACGTGATCGAGAGCAAGGCCGCCCGAGGTACCGTGCGACTTTCCGCCAAGGGCCTGCTTGCCAATCTTGCGCACCCTCCGCTTTCTGATCGCCGCTTCTGGGTGGCCCAAGCGATGCTGGCGTTAGTATTTCTCGTTCACCTTGGCGCCGACTTCGCCTTTTACCGCGCCATGAGTCCCATTCCGGGCTTTGTCTGGGCGCTGCTGCTCTTCGTTCCTGTGGTCTATGCCGGATCGGCCTTTGGCCTGGTGGGATCCTTGGGCATTGCGCTGACCGGCATCGCTGTGATGGTGCCATCCGACCTGGTCCTGTCGGAGACCACCAAGTATCTCTGGGGAACCTGGGGCACCTCCGCTTTGGTGCTCGTCACCGCCGTTTTGCTCGGCGTCAGCTTTGATGAGACCCGCCTCGCAGTAAGAGCGCAAGCCGCCGCCGACGCTCTCGCCAAGAGCGAAGAGGTCTTTCGCCTCGCCTTCGACGACAACATGGCCGCCATGGCCGTCGCGGATTTGGAGGGAAGGGTTCTTCAAGCCAATCGCGCCTTCTGCGAGATGCTCGGACGGACCGAAGAAGAGCTCATCGGCATGAGGTTTCTGGACTACACCCACCCCGATGATCGCACGAACAGCGAGGATCTCAACCGCCGACTGGCTCTGGGTGAAGTGAGCCAGCTGCAATATACCAAGCGCTACCTCCACAAGAGCGGGACTGTAGTCTTCGCCGAAGTGTCGAGGAAACTCGCGCGCGATGAAATGGGATCCCCCGCCTTTACCATCAACTCCATCCGCGATATCACCCAAGAGCGGACCCTTTCCGCTGAGCTTTCGCATCAGGCCCTCCACGATCCCCTTACCGGACTGCCGAACCGGGGGCTCTTCGAGGACCGCCTCTCCCGGGTACGCGAGCGGGCTGTGCGCCACAACACCCAGATCGCTGTGCTGCTGATGGATCTCGATGATTTCAAGGGTATAAACGAAACCTTCGGGCACCACGTCGGAGACCAGCTCCTCTTGGCCCTTGCTCGGCGCCTTGAGAATGTCGCCCGCCCGTCAGATACCCTGGCCCGCTTTGGAGGCGACGCCTTCATCTATCTCGCCGAAGGACTCGCCGACCCCACCGAGGCGCAGACAACCGCCGAACGTTTGCTGGGAGTGTTCGCCGAGCCTTTCCTGATCTCTGGAACATATATGAAACAAAGCGCGAGCCTAGGGGTGGTGATCTACGATCCCACTGGCGATGCCACTGTTTCCGAGCTGATCCAGGATGTGGATACCGCGCTATATGAAGCCAAGCGCCATGGCCCTGGCCAAATAGCCCGGTTTGTCCCCGAGATGCGCGCGCGCACCACCAACAGCTTCCAGCTTGCCCAGGATCTCTCCCGTGCCCTCGAACACCGCGAGATCGCGATGCACTACCAACCCATCGTGGAATTAGCGACTGGCAACATCCTCGGCTACGAATCCCTGATGCGCTGGCGCCACCCCGAGCGGGGACTCGTGCCGCCCGATGTCTTCATCCCTCTCGCCGAACAGAGCGACCTCATCGTCGCACTGGGTGCCTTTGCGCTTCGCGAAGCTATCGCCGAAGCGGCGAGTTGGGATAGCTCAGGCAGTGGAGCCATTGCCCCCTACATCGCGGTCAACCTCTCCGCCCGCCAGTTCCACGACCCCGGGCTGATTGCGACCATCGAAGAGGTGCTTGCCTCTGGCCATCTCGCACCTGAGCGCCTCGTGCTCGAGATCACCGAGAGCATCGCGCTATCGGACATCGAATCGGCGATCAGGACCATCGAACACCTCCAGCACCTCAAAGTCGCCGTGGCTCTTGATGACTTTGGCACCGGGTACTCCTCGC
>JAKASN010000246.1 GCA_021819025.1 Actinomycetes bacterium
CATCGTGCGACGGCTCGGCGTACTGGTGCCTCCCCCGTTCAGCGTCTTGGTCGCTCGAGATCCCGGCGGGTACCTTTCGGGTTTGACGCTCTATCGAATGGGTGAACTTACGCCCTGGGTGCGCTGGTTTGCCACAACTCTCGAACGCTCAGCGTCGACGGCGACTTCACTCATCGGCGAAGTCGAAATACTCACCGCCCAATGGCGGCAGCGAGCGAGCACGCCTAGAAGTGGCGCGAGGCGAGCGGTGCGAAGCGGAGCGACGTTTTGGAGAGTGCTCGAGATGTTACCCGAGCACCCGATCGTCTCAGCGCAACTGCTGCAAGAGCGATTCCAGATCACCAACGAGACGGCCCGACTGGTGCTCCATCGCCTTGAGTCCTTGGAAATCCTTTCGCCTGTCGAATTGCGTTCCGGAACCCCAGGTCGACCTGTGCGATGGTGGGTTGCCAAGGAGTTGGTCGAGGTCATTGCTCGCTCAAGCTGAGCGGTGCAAATGGACTCGCCTGAAGCGACCTGCCATGACTTTTCCCTTCAAGGTCTTTGGCCGACGATGCCGGGTCAGATATGTAAAGTTTCCGGCGACCAGACCACATTCGTCGCTAAAGTTCGGTGATTACCTACCGCAGTCGATCGAACTATCGGGGGAGCGGGGTCTCGACGGGTGCCGGGTCGCAGATCTCGGAATGACCCTCGCCTAGGAGACGGCTCTAAGTTCGAGTGAAGAAGATCGCCTCCTTCAGGCCGAAGGGGGTAACCTGACCATCGCTTGCTACGGGGAACGCGCTGGAGGGGCCTGTGCAAACGATGCCGTCGTAGGTCATAGGTCGTCACCCTGCCTGAGGTCATGACGCCGGGATCGACGCCCAACAGCGGCACGCAGCACACGGTGCTTTGAAGCCTCCCCCGCAGAGCGGCTCCGACGGGCCGAACCTTCATCCATCGCATAGCACCGCATCAAGAAACGTCGCCTATACCACTTCAAGACGCGCCTCTTTGCGTTCGTGGCACACCGGGAGGTCTGAGGCTTGTGGACCCGCGCTTCAGCTACCTGAGAGAGCCTTTTCCAGTCCAAACAGCGTCGCCCCCTCCCGCCTGACACCCCAGGCGGGAGGAGATATCAGTATTGGTTACGCCGTCTCGAGTGAATTTAGGGCGCCTCTGCTTGGTGCGCGACACGACGTGCCATAGTGGTCGAGCTGGCGAGAACTTCGCGTACACCTCGTTGACTTTAGCTAATCTCCCATGGAGCAGCACGGGTTTGCTGGCTCAACTAGGTCACAATGACCCCTCTCATTGCGAGACCACACCCTAGAGCTCACAAGCTTGGGGCGCTGCGAGGGACTCCTGCCAGCGAGTCTCGACCTTGCCCATTTTCCAGATGGTAAGCGCGACAACCCAAACCACCACGAACAGCCCGGCGATCATGAAACCCGCCCGGTTGATGTCGAACTTGGCGATGAAATCCCAGAACGCCCCATGGAGATGCAGCTCCGAGGCCAGCACACCGGCAATCTCGATGGTCCCGATGAGAAACGCCACCGCGATGGAAAGCCCGGTGATGACCAGGTTGTAATAGACCCGGCGCACCGGGCGGGCGAAAGCCCAGCCGTAGGCGAAGTTCATGAAGAACCCATCCATAGTGTCAAAGAGCACCATCCCGCCCGAGAAGAGCAGCGGGAGCGCGAGAACCGCATACCAGGGCAGGCCAGCAGTCGCCGCAGCAGCGGTGGCTGCGAGGAGGAGAATTTCCGTTGCGGTGTCGAATCCGATCCCGAACACCACACCGACGAAGAACATCTGCGGGGTATGGCTGACCGAGCGCATGAAGCGCCCGAAGAACCGGTACATGAGGCCCCGAGACCCCAGCTGGCGCTCGAGCTCGGCTTCGTCGTAGAGTCCTCGGCGCATGCTGCGAAAGACCCGCATGATCCCGGCCAGCACCACCAGATTGAGCGCGGCGATGAGATAGAGGAACCCACCCGACAGCGCGGTCTCGACAATGCCGCCCACGCTGGCGACCGGTGAGCGGGGATCGACCACTGCCCCAAAGAAAGCATGGGCAGCGATGGAGATTCCAATTCCCAGGGCGAAGACGATGGACGAGTGCCCGAGGGCGAAGAAGAACCCGGTGCCAAGAGGTCGCTTCCCGTCAGCCATGAGCTTTCTCGTCACGTTGTCGATTGCCGAGATGTGATCGGCATCAAAGGCGTGGCGCATCCCAAGGGTCCAGGCGGTGAGCGCGACACCGGCGCCAATGCCAAGCCCGGTATAACGGAAGTGCTCAGGGAGGATCGCGAAGGCGAAGATCCCCCACCCTGCGGAGTTCATCGCCACAATCACCCCAGCCATGACACCCATCCGCCCCCACTCGCTGGGCGTAAGCAAACTTTGCAGCGCTCTGATCCGGGATATCGATACTGCCATTGGCCATCCTCCTCCTTCACGGAGGATGAGAAAGGCTCCTGCGGAGAGCCAAGGGCTCCCTCGCACGAACTGCTCTTCCTCCGAGAGCTGGTTTCGCGGCGCAGGGCAGGCGACCGGACTCGTCCCCCGAGGGGGCTTTACCGTTGCGGGACAGCGCCGGACTTTCACCGGGCTTCGCTGCGACTGCGCCGCCCCGATCTAGGTTCGGGGCGAGTTCAATCTAGATTGCCAAGGTCCCAATGTCAAGTCCGAGGGGAGCGGCAATTGCGATACCCGGGCACCATCAGTCGTCGATCTGCCCGCTCCATCGAGAGGCACACTTTGGCCCCAGAGAGCAGCTTGCGGTGTGAGGAGAGTCACAGCGCTGGTGGCCACGCCGTCGTGGCGGCGGGAATTGCTCGTCATCTCACCATATGGGGCACTTCTAGCGCATCGGGCAATCTAATCGCCAAAGTTTTAGCCAACGAGGTCCGCGAACTCTTTTGCTCATCTGACGCTGGTGCCTCGCGGGCTCGGTTGGCGATCTCCGCGCTGCAATGCGCCAAGGGAAACTCCGCAGGGCAAACTTGGTCCTCGCCCCGCTCGGATAGGACGCCGCCACGGGATTGCTGCCCATTGTCCATTTGACAGATCGGGGCTCGGTAGCACGAAGCCACCAAGAGTCCCGGCACATCTCTTCGGCGCTTTCAGGCCGGCAAAATCCCCCGGCTGTCGCACTCGAGAGGTATCCAAGTAAAGAGATCGGCGAGGTCTTTGAGAACTATTTACCGCTTCTCGATTCATCGCGGGTAAAAAGCCAGCGAACGTCGGCTCGACATGGGGTCCTTCCCCTTCTCGCTCCGTTGGCGCTTTGGGAGAGCCTTTGCCCGAACGCCATTTAGGTCCGCACCGTTGGCCCCCCTGTTGGGTTTTGAGTTAATCGAGCCGCGATGCGCCCGCAAGCTTTGCGTTCTGGAGCGGGCCGCACCAGGGTGCGCGCCATGCCAGCCGGAGTTCTCCTCTCGCAACCTCCCCGCTCAGACACGCTCCCGCCACCGCTTACAGCTCTTGGAAAAGCCCACCCCAGGGAAGCAGCAGAGCCCTTTGCCCGCGCCCTCCGCGGGCAAAGGGCCCCTGAGAACCGCTACTATGTCAGGAGCGATTTTTTTCCAAACGCTCGCTTGGCTTCATGCTCACACAAGGCATGAATAAAGCCAACCCAGGAAACACACCAATACTGTCAAGGCGACTTAGGGGTAATTTTTCGTGGGCGATTATGTCATTTACCAGAAAAAGAATTACCAGACGCTCTTGGCCGCTCGGGAGCCCGCCACGGCCCCTCGAGGGGCCGCGAGGGCACTTCGGGCGAGGGATCTTCGCCCTCGTGGCTTGGCGAGGTTAGTGGCCTTCTCGTGCGGCGCTGAGATATCGCCGCGGTTTCGCATCAGGCGGTCCCGAATAATGCCCACGCGACGCTTTAGCAAGCTCGCTGGCGCGAAAGTTGCCGAGGTATCCTCCTGGGAGCAAGGATCCACCGGGCTCGAAGGCGCCGCAAGGTTACCTTTGCGCACTGCCACGGGCTGTGGCCAAGAACTGAGGAGCGTGCTCAATTGCGTGCCTCCTCGGCACAACGCGAGCGGGGTGACGCGCTAGTGCTGGTGAGCGCAGTAGTCGTTGGCTTGGTAGAGCTGGCGGTTGCTTTCGTGGCGCTCATCACCCTCGGGCATCGGCTGCGACGAGCATCCTTGCCTCGATCGATAGCTCTTGCCATCTTTGCCAGCGTTACCTTCGGCGAGGTTACCGCACGGGTACTCCAGCTGCGAAGTAGCGACGTCATCACCGCGGAAGTCGGCCTGGTCTTGGTGGCAGCTCTCGTAGCAGTGCTGCGCCGAGCCTGGAATCCCATCGGGGTATGGTTCTTCGCCACGGTTCTCTTTGGAGCCTCGAGCTATCTCGCCTTGGCGTTGCGCATCACCATCACCGGCGGCCTGAGTCCCGCGGCGACGGTGCTCTCCGCACTCTTGCTGGTCTTCGAAGTGGTGGCATTTTTTCTCGCCGCTACCTACGCCTTTGAGACCTGTGACGTGATCTGTCGAACCCGCTGGGAGCGCCCGCTACCACAAAGGGATCCCAGC
>JAKASN010000247.1:0-3492 GCA_021819025.1 Actinomycetes bacterium
CTATGGAACACGTACTGGGACAAGCGGCGAGAGGTTGATGTGGCGGCGAAGCACGGGTCGAGCGGCGGGGGAGAGATCGGCGCTCTGGCCAAGGCGTGCAAGAGGCAGTCGGATCACAACAAGAAGCTGGAGCGCGACCATGCCGAGATACGACACGCCTACGCTTCGACGGTACACAAGGCGCAGGGAAGCACCTACGATGCCGTGATTGTGGATCTGGACGACCTGGGCAGGATGAGAGATGCTTCCGGTTACAACCGCGCCCTGTATGTAGCTGTGACCAGAGCGTCGCACCAAGTGGCGCTGGCGATTTAAAAACGAATACCTCGATCCGCTGCATCCCGCAGATTCGGAAACGGTTACACGAACCCGAGCCCCTCTAGGGTCGAGGGCATTGCCACTGGTTCCGCCGATGCCATCCATGGTGCTGGCGGCCAAAACATGTCCATCGTGTCGCCCCTGCAAAGGCCGAACGCGCCGCAGCGAATAGATCCGCCAAGATCTTCAGGGATGGGACTGATGTCGCTGCATATATATAAATCATGAACACCTACCCCAGCACCAATATCACCAGAGCCAAGGTCCTCGCCCTTGTAGCCGCAGGCTCTCTGACCCTCAGCGCCTGCGTGGGACCGCATCCCTCAAAAGTCTCGATACTCGCGCCCCACCGCGCCGCAGCGTCGTCGCTCCAGCGGCCAAAGCACTCCGCCGAACGCGCCATCGCGGCGTGGAATCACGTTGACCTCGGGTTCGTCGACATAGCACCCGCCGGATCTGTGTACGTGCGCACCTGGGCTCGCGAGAGCATGGCGTATGGCAAGGACATGGTGTTCGACGAGTGGGCGGTTCCCCGACGATCCCCGAGGCTCTCCCGGTAGCGGTGCCGCGATGGTGAGCAGTCTGCGCTCAAAGGCAGCATTTCCAGGCAAGGACCTGCCAATGGCGCATATATATCCCCAACGGGCCACCACACCCGAATTTGTGGCGTAACTAGCTAAATAGCGGACTTCACGCGGAGTTCGCCCGAGAAAGGAATATCCGATGTTCTATCACACTTTTGCCGCAGTGGCCGGCACCGCCCAGATCGACGGGATCATGTCGAGCATCCAGTCGTTTCTGGAGCACTTCGTGATGATCCTCGCCCCGGTGGTCTTTCTCATGGGTCTGGTGGCTCACGGCATCGGAGGGACGCACAACTCCTCGAGGCTGGCGGAGTGGGGCACACGGGCGATGAAGGCGGGCGCTGGCATCGCTATCGGCGCATTGCTCCTCACCGTGCTCTTCGCGACCATCCAAGGCGTGGTGGGCGCCTAAAAGGCTCTCTGGCTTGCGCCAGCACCCGTTCTGGATAAATAGAGAGGCGTAATTGTGGGTTCAATCATCACCGGCCTCATCGTCGGCATCTTCGACGTGATCGGCAAAGCCCTCGCGGGGGCATTCCTCGCCGAGCTGAGCCTCATCCAGGACTTCATCAACAACAGCCATGTCGTCTTCGGCGGCAACTTCGCCAACCTGCTGGGATTCAACGCCATTGTCATCCCGGGACTTGCCATGCTGGTGACTCTGGTATGGCTCGCCGCCAAGGGCCTTACCGGCGGCAATTCCAAGACCAGCACCGAGGAGATCATCAAGCGGGTACTCGGCGCGCTGGTGATCTCGCTGGTGCTTAGCCTGATCGTCGGTCCCACCGAGTCTCTCATCGGCGCGCTGGATTCCTCGCTGATGGCTCTCGTCAATGTCAACAGCCAGGGACTGCAGCACACCTTCGCCGCAATCGCGACGCTCTCGGCCATCGGGGGGATCGAGGACTCCATCTTCATCTCGGTGGTGATCCTCTTCCTCGGGCTTCTCGTCGCGGGGATGCTGATTTTGATTCTCATCCTCGCCCATGCCGCGGTCTTTTTGCTCGTCTATTTCGCCCCCTATTTCGCGCTCTTTCGCAAGGAGGGGTTCCGCGAGATGACTGAAGGCGTGGTTGCCGCGCTCTCGATGCCCTTCGTTGTCACCTCGATCCTCGCCGTCGGCATCGCCACCATGGGAGCCACCGGCACCATCCACCCCGCAGTCGCTGGCACCATTGATCTCGGCACCCAGTCCGCGGCATTGATGAGCTATGCCGCGACGAAAGCCTCAACCTCGATCAGCGCCGTGGATTATTTCGCCAACGCCATCGGCGGCCTGCTCATCCTCGGGGCAGCGGTCTTTCTCCCCAAGTTCATCCTGGGAATGGTCTTCCAGGCCGGAACAGCGATGCACGACGCTTTCCGCGACGGCCATAAGCAACTGGCCGGCACCGCCATAAATGCCGCGTCCCCCGACGGCATCAAGGGCAAGATCGGGGGAGTCCTCCACGGCAAACTTGGCGGCGGGGGAGCATCCAAGACCAAAGCCCCCGAGCTGGCTCAACCTCAAATCAACAAAGGTGCGCTGGCAGACCAGGCGATGCAGGTCGCCCGCAGCTATCGCACCAGCTCTTCGCCATCCACCATCTCGAGCTCTTCGCCATCCACCGTGGCATCCAGCGCGACCTCGGCCCCGAACCTCGTGGTATCCGGATCCACCATCCGTCCCGAGCTCCCTGGCGGCCCGGCTCCCGTGGTGCCATCTACCTCGGCCCCGGCACCCGACCTCGCCGTGGTCGCCTCATCGCCCGCCATGGAAGAAGGGGAGCAATCCCTCTCCGCCTCATCGCCGATCGAACCCGCCGCGCCAGAGGGGGGCCCAGCCTCCCTTGAAAAGAAGCCGCTCCCGACCCGCATCGCGCACTTCACCGCGGATCACTACAAGGGCACCGTAAGGGCCATTCCCGCGACACTGTCCTCATTGCCGCCCATCGCCGCCGAGAGTCCGCTGGAGAGCGGCATACACGCCCGAAGTGCCTGGCGTGCCGCCAAGCGCGAGAGCATCCACCAGGTGCGCCGCGAAAGAATCCAGCGCGAGAGCGCTCCCGTGCAGTCTCAACCTGAACCTCAAGTGGAGACCAAGGACAGCACTCCGCCCAGGCAATCCCAGCCTCCGATTGACGAGAGGAACCCATGATGCGCCGCCTCGCCCTCCCTAGTCTCCCAACCAAAAAGCGCCCTCTGGTTGCCGCTCTGCCGCTGGGCAAGACGGCCTTCGAGGTCATCGTGCGTTCCCCAGATCGCTCCGATCTCATCCGTCACGCGGTGAAGCTCGTCCGCACACCGGGGGTAACCGAAGTGATCGCCACCAGCGAATCGGGCCGCGACGCCCGCTGGCGGGTAGTGAGCTCAGACGCCGCCATCAATCTGGCCTGGCTCGGCGAGACGGTGCCTCATGCGGTTCCGCTCGCAGCCCGTGCCAAATCCCAGGGCAGCTACACGAGGACCGCCCGGGGAACCTGGCGGGTGGCGATGCAGCTGGTTCCAGTGGCGGCTGAAGGCGCCGAACGCGCCAGATTGATCGAATATCGCGGGATGAGCGGGATCAGCGTGCGGATCGCCGGGGACGTGCTAACAGTGGGCTTCGCGC
>JAKASN010000247.1:3502-4497 GCA_021819025.1 Actinomycetes bacterium
TCGAAGTCGCCACACGTACCGACGGGACCCAGATCTGCCAGCGCGCAATGCTCAACATGGCCGCCCAGATCGGAGTGCGCTGCGAGATCGTTCCCGAACCTGGATTCGCCTCTCTGGTGGAAAATCTCCTTTCGGCACAGGTGTAGCCGATGGCCGCGCCCGTCGTGCTTGCGCTCCGCTCCAAGAGAGTGCGCCAGGGAATTCTCGTTGTTGTTGTGGCGCCCGTTGTCGCTGGCGTGATGCTCATCGTCATGGTCGTAGCTGCGCTGGCGAGCATCCTCTTTGGCAGCGGGGGAGGCACCGGCACTGTATCGAGCACCGGAAGCCTCCAGATCACCTTCTCCAGCGCCGAACCTGCGGAAAGCGCCTACGCGCTCGCCCACATCCCCGCCACCCAGAATGGCCCCAGCGTGGTGAGCTTCCCCATCCTCTACGCCGCTGCTACCCAAAACGGACGCTGCGTGATGCCCTGGCCGCTGCTGGCCGGGGTGACGAACGAGGAGTCCAGCTTTGGAACCAGCAAGAGTGCTGGCGTTAGAAGCGGGGCCAACGGCGCTGGCGCTGAAGGTCCCTTCCAGTTCGAACCTGCCACCTTTGCTGGATACGCCAATCCGATCCCGGTATTTCCCGGAGCAACTCGGCCACCATCGCCGTTTGATGCTGTGGACGCCGCATTCGCCGCTGCGCGCAAGCTCTGCGCGGATGGGATCCTCACCAATCCCAAGCTGGCGCTGTGGAGCTACAACGCAGGTGGCGCTGGCATCAGCTACATCCTCCTCAACGGGGTACTCACCGTCGTCTACAACGACGCGCTCTTTGCGCATAGCTCGGACAATCCCGCAAAATACGTCCTCGACGTTCTCGCCTTCGCCGCCAATGCCGGTAGCGGCACCATCACCGGCTCGGCCAGTCTCTCGGTCACCGGCCTCGCTCCTGGGGCTGGAAACATCGGGGCTGAGCGCCAGCGCAGCGCGATGTGGATGGACCTGCTAGCG
>JAKASN010000248.1 GCA_021819025.1 Actinomycetes bacterium
CTTTGGCATCGAAGTCACCGTGGTGGACATGGGCGTCGCCTCGGAACTTGAAGGCGCGCCGAATCTCATCGACAAGAAGGTCGCCAAAGGGACGATGAATATCGCCACGGGGCCGGCCATGACCAAGGATCAAGCCCGCCAAGCCCTTCAGGCGGGATTTGACGTCGCTAACGCCCTGGTGGACGCTGGCTACGACATCTTGCTCATCGGCGACATGGGAATCGGCAATACCACCCCGTCGGCGGCGTTGGTGGGTTATTTTTGCAACCTCGAGGCGATGTCGGTTACCGGGCGCGGTACCGGGATCGACGACGATCGCCACCAACTGAAAGCGGGCATCGTTGCCGCAGCAATTGAGCGTGCCACGTCCAGCGGCGCCGGACCCATCGAAGTATTAGCCGAGATAGGCGGCTTTGAGCACGGCGGTATCGCCGGATATATCATTGGCGCGGCATATCGCAAGGTTCCCGTTGTACTCGATGGCGTGATCGCTAATTCAGCGGCTCTCGTTGCCCAAGCCATCTGCCCCGACTCTGCGAGCTACGCCTTTGCCGGCCACGTCTCTCGCGAACCGGGTGCCTTGGGCGCCCTCGCCAAGCTCGGACTTCAACCCATCGTCGACCTCGATCTTGCCTTGGGCGAAGGAACGGGCGCGGTGCTTTCTTTTGCTACCATCGCTGCTGCAGCTGCACTGCTCGGCGAGATGGCGACATTTGACGAAGCTGGGGTAACCGAAAAGTAACTGGAGCTATCGAAGGGGCCCCCGCCGCCAAAAAGAGCTAGCTCGCCATCTCCGAGTTCAGTCTTGCCTCGATGATCTCCTCGATCCCATCGAGAAGGCGCGGCGAAAGATCACCAAGGTAGTTGCCCACCTTATGGTTGATCTCTCCCGCGAGCAAGGCCGCTTCGTTGCAGTATCCCCTCGCCAGCGCGACGCTCTTTTCCAGCGAGCCCGAGATGAGTATCTCGCGGCGTGCCAAATCAAGATCGGCAACGTCAAGCGCTCCGGCACGGTTTTGGCTCAGGAGCACTGCTAACTTGCCTTTGGCGCTCTGGCGCTCCAAGGCGAAGATGGTGGGCAGGGTATAAATTCCTTCTACGAGGTCCTGGGCTGGCGGCTTGCCAAGTTCATCCCGGGTTCCTACGATGTCCAAAATGTCGTCTCTAATTTGATAGACCATTCCGAATAAGTACCCCACCTGCTCAAGCTTGCTGGCGATCCCCTCATCGAGTGAGGAGGCCAGCGCACCTATCTTGCATGACGTCGCCATGAGAGAGGCGGTCTTCCCAGAGATAGCTGCGAGGTACTGCTCCTGGGTTCGATCGACCTTAAAGGCCGTGTTCACTTCGAGAATCTGACCTTCGCAGAGGCGGGCGAGGGTATCTGCAAGAAGTTCTGCCACCGGCTGGCCAAGCCGGGCTGCAATCCCCGCAGCACGTGCGAGGAGAAAGTCTCCCGCAACAATTGCGACAAGATTGCCCCAGCGAGAATTGACGCTTGGGGAGTTGCGACGAGTAGTCGCTTCGTCCATGACATCGTCGTGGTACAAAGAAGCGAGATGGACGAGCTCCACTGCGACCCCGGACAACAATACCGAGTCGTCAATGGGAGCGTTTCCCGCCGCGGCGGCGGCGATTGCCAGAGTGGGGCGGATTCGCTTTCCTCCAGCTTTGATGAGGTGCATCGCCACTTCAGAAAGATTCGGGTCAGCAGAAGTCACCGAGTCGCTCAAGAGCTCCTCGAGACGCCCCATATAGGCACTGAACCCCTCTATGGGGATGTCGCTGAGTGGTTGCACTTCACAATAGGCTAGGACAATTCACCCCCAAAGTAGTAATGCCAAGGCAAAAAAAGAGTATTTGGTCCATGCCCGGAGGGGTGTTTTGGTGTGTAGTTCGCTCTTCGGCGAGCCGCCGAGGTCTCAAAGGAAGAGATTCCTCCAGTTGGGCACAGTGGGTGCCCCAGCGATGCTGCGTCAACACCATCTTGCTGAGTCCCCCGGATAGGTAACACGGCGGGGGATCTTCGGCCCTAGGCTTAATTAGAGGCGTAATCCCCCAGGGAGCTTGCTATACGATTTAATTTGCGATGGCGAGCAAAGAGTTCGCAGATGGGAGCGGTAAAGAGCTTGCCTGAGGGAGGGTGACCGATTGCTCATCGCATCGGGAAAGATTTCGGCACCATCGGTGTTCTAATTAACACGAATAGTAAATGAACAGGTCTGATAAACGTTTTTTTAAAAACGAAATTACAATGAAGGTTGTTCTATCAGCCCTAGCGGGGAGGCGGAATCTTGTTTGAACGATTCACGGATAGAGCAAGGCGGGTACTGGTTCTTGCACAAGAAGAGGCTCGGCTTCTCAACCATAACTTTATAGGTACAGAGCACATCCTCCTAGGTTTGATTCATGAGGGCGAAGGAGTTGCCGCTAAGGCGCTGGAGTCACTGGGAATCTCTCTTGAAGCGGTGCGCGAAAAAGTGGAGGAGCTTATTGGTCCTGCGGCTGGAGCTGCGGCGGGTTCCCCCCCCTTTACTCCGCGCGCCAAAAAAGTGCTGGAACTTTCCCTTCGCGAAGCTCTTCAGTTGGGGCATAACTACATCGGCACCGAACACATGCTGCTGGGACTGGTTCGCGAAGGCGAAGGCGTTGCCGCCCAGGTTCTTACCTCCCTGGGAGCGGATCTCCCACGAGTTCGCCAACAGGTGATCTCGATTCTTTCTGGTTATCAGGGTCGCGAGACCGCTGGAGCAGGCGTCGGACAGTCGTCCTCGCCAGAGCCGAACTCTGGCTCCCCGGTGCTGGATCAGTTTGGACGCAACCTCACCCAGATGGCCCGAGACAAGGAACTCGATCCCGTCGTAGGACGAGATAAAGAGATGGAACGGGTTATGCAGGTCCTCTCCAGGCGTACTAAAAATAACCCCGTGCTCATTGGCGAACCCGGAGTTGGCAAGACCGCCATTGTCGAGGGCCTCGCTCAGAAAATCGTCGCTAACGACGTCCCGGATACCTTGCGTGGCAAGCAGCTCTACACTTTGGACCTTGGGTCCCTGGTGGCTGGAAGCCGATACCGTGGCGATTTCGAGGAACGCCTCAAGAAAGTACTCAAGGAGATCAAGACCCGCAAGGACATTATTCTCTTCATTGACGAGCTCCACACCTTGGTGGGTGCTGGTGCGGCAGAAGGCGCAATTGACGCCGCCTCGATCCTCAAGCCGATGCTGGCGCGTGGCGAACTTCAGACCATTGGAGCGACCACCCTTGACGAGTACCGCAAGCATCTTGAGAAAGATGCCGCGTTAGAAAGGCGTTTTCAACCTATCAAAGTAGGCGAGCCTGCGCTTGAGCACACCATTGAGATCCTCAAGGGGTTGCGTGACCGCTATGAAGCTCACCATGGGGTGACCATTACCGATCAGGCGATTGTGGCGGCGGCTAATTTGGCCGATCGTTATATCGCAGATCGTTATCTTCCCGATAAGGCCATTGACCTCATTGATGAAGCGGGTAGCCGCCTCAGGATCCGGCGGATGTCAATGCCGCCTGAGCTCAAGACCATTGAAGACGACATCGTGCGACTACGTCGTGAGAAGGAGTCGGCGATTGAGCGTCAAGCTTTTGACGAGGCCAAGCGCTTAGCTCTCAAAGAGAAGGATCGCCAAGACGCCAAGGCCACTCTCGAAAGTGATTGGAAGGCTTCGGGTCGGGACTTGTTCGACGTCGTCGATGAGGACGTCATCGCTGAGGTCCTCTCCAACTGGACTGGAATCCCGGTTTACAAACTTACCGAAGAGGAGACCGCCAAGCTTCTGAGAATGGAAGACGAGCTTCACAAGCATATTGTCGGCCAGGACGAAGCCATCAAGGCTCTCTCGCGCGCCATTAGGCGCACCAGAGCTGGGCTCAAGGATCCGAGGCGGCCGAGTGGTTCGTTCATCTTCTTAGGCCCCACCGGAGTTGGCAAGACCGAGTTGGCTAAGACGCTGGCAGAGTTCCTCTTCGGCGACCAAGACGCGCTTATCCAGCTGGACATGAGCGAATACATGGAGAAGCACACTGTGTCGCGGTTGGTAGGTTCTCCGCCAGGATACGTCGGCTATGACGAGGGCGGTCAACTCACCGAAGCGGTGCGGCGCAAGCCTTTCTCGGTGGTTCTTTTCGACGAA
Organism: Actinomycetes bacterium; assembly: GCA_021819025.1. GTDB lineage: Bacteria > Actinomycetota > Acidimicrobiia > Acidimicrobiales > Acidimicrobiaceae > Acidithrix. The sequence continues at coordinate 4,170 of JAKASN010000248.1, forward strand.
GTCGAGAAGGCTCACCCCGATGTCTTCAATGCCTTGCTGCAGATCCTTGAAGATGGTCGGCTTACCGACGCTCAAGGTCGTACCGTAGACTTCAAGAACACCGTGCTGATCATGACTTCCAACCTTGGTACCGGCGATCTACGCAAGACGAGCGTGGGATTCTCCAAGACCAGTGAAGACGTCACTTACGAGCTCATGAAGCGCAAGGTCAACGACGCGTTGAAAGCGCACTTCAAGCCGGAGTTTCTCAACCGTATCGACGATGTCATCGTCTTCCACGAGTTGACGATGGCCGAGGTTACTGAAATCGTCGACCTGCTCATTGTG
>JAKASN010000249.1 GCA_021819025.1 Actinomycetes bacterium
GCGCGCCTGCTATGCCGCCGATCGAACCGGACACATGATCCTGCAGACTCTCTATCAGCAGTGCGTCGCTAACGACGTCAACTTTTTCAATGAGTTTCAGGTCTTCGACATCATCTTTGACGAGAGTTCTGGCACTCGCAGAGCTGCGGCAATTGTAGCCTATGAACTCGCCACAGGAGACCTTCACGTCTTTGTCACCAAAGGTATCCTCTTCGCTACTGGAGGATACGGCAAGATGTTCAAGATCTCCTCCAATGCCCATACTCTCACCGGCGATGGCCCGGGGCTGCTTTTTCGCCGCCACGTACCTATGGAGGATCTTGAGTTCTACCAGTTCCACCCCACTGGTATCTATGGGTTTGGCATTCTCCTCTCCGAGGCAGCGCGCGGCGAAGGTGGAATTCTACGAAACAGCCTTGGGGAGCGATTCATGGAACGAGTGGCCCCAACGGTAAAGGATCTCGCTCCGCGTGACATGGTGTCGCGCGCGATCGCGGCAGAAATCCGAGAAGGACGCGGCGCTGGTCCCGACAAAGACTACATCTACCTCGATCTTACCCACCTACCACCCGAACAAATTGACGCCAAGCTGCCAGATATAACCGACTTCGCCCGCACCTATTTGGGGATTGAACCCAAAAGCCAGCCGATCCCGATCCAACCCACTGCACACTACGCGATGGGGGGAATACCGACCAACATCGAAGGCGAAGTGATTGTTGACGCCAATGACACCGTACTACCCGGCCTTTATGCTGCCGGGGAGTGCGCGTGCGTCTCGGTGCACGGTGCTAATCGTCTCGGGACTAACTCTCTCCTCGACATCGTGGTCTTCGGTCGCCGCGGAGGAAGAGCGATGGCGAACTACGTAGCAAATGTGGATCATCCTGAGGTTCCTCGAGGGGTCGAGAGCGCAGTAAGTGATCGCATTGCGGCAATCAAGTCCTCAAGTGGTGGCGAGAAAGTTGCCATTCTGCGTAGCGAACTTCAAGAGACCATGACCACCAACGCCTCGGTAGTTCGCACCGCAGAGAGCCTCCAGGACGCCATCAACAAAATCGCCGAGCTGAAGCGTCGATACGGAAGTATTTCCATCGACGACAAGGGTGAAGTCTTCAACTACGACCTCGTTGAGGCGATGGAACTTGCACATCTTCTCGACTTGGCGGAAGCTCTCGTCATAGGTGCGCTGGCTCGCGAGGAGTCCCGCGGAGCGCACTGGCGAGACGACTTCCCCACCCGCAATGACACTACCTGGATGAAGCACACCCTCGCGTATCGCAATGAGGACGGAAGCGTAAGACTGGAGTACAAGCCGGTGGCTTCGGGCAGATATCAACCGATGGAGCGAAAGTACTAAAGACATGATCATCACTGCAGAAACAACGCCTCAAACGCCTCAGATATCTTCCCACGACGCCAAAGTCAACGTACATCTCAAAATCAAGCGATATAATCCGGAAACGGATATCAAGCCACACTGGGAGGAGTTCGACGTTCAGGTAAAGCCTGGGGATCGTGTCCTCGATGCCCTACACGCCGTGAAGTGGACGATCGACGGAACATTAAGCTTTCGTCGCTCTTGCGCCCACGGAGTGTGTGGGTCTGACGCGATCGTCATCAACGGCGAAAACAAGTTGGCTTGTGTTAATTTGATCCGCAATATCGGCACCAATCTCACCATCGAACCGATTAGGGGGTTGCCTGTAATCAAGGACCTCATCGTCGATATGGAGCCATTCTTCGCCCAGTACCGCTCGATATTGCCATACCTGATTGCAAACGACGATCCAGGCTACAAGGAACGTCTCCAGTCCCCGGAAGATCGCGAGCGCTTCGACGACACCACCAAATGCATCCTCTGTGCGTGCTGTACCACCTCTTGTCCCATTTACTGGGCCAATGATGAATACGTCGGACCAGCTGCGATCGTAAACGCTCACCGCTTCATATTCGACTCACGTGACCAAGCGGCGAGCGATCGCCTAGATATCCTCAACCAAAAGTCGGGGGTATGGAGATGTCGGACTTCCTTTAATTGCACCGAAGCGTGCCCACGCGGCATTTCGGTGACCCAAGCGATCGAAGAGGTAAAGCGCGCGATACTCTATGATCGTGTCTAACCAGCTTCAAGACCTCGCCAAGTCGATTGTGGCCGACGTGCTGGCAAAGCGAGGGAAGAACATAACCCACAACATTTGCCTGGAAATCTACCACGGAAGTGAGAGCGTCCAAATCAGCATTGGCCGCGACGGCATCGCTACGATAGTTGACGGAGAACGAGCCGCGGAGCAATGCGACTTGAGATTGCGTACTTCCCTAGAGACCGCGACACGTATCAAGGACGGCGTGTTCACCATTGCCGAAGCCCTAAGCGCGGGAGCAATCAAGATCGCGGGATCAGTCGCCGACGTGATGGCAACCGCCGCAGATCTTGGCACGGAGAGCGCATAAGTAATGAAGCGGCGCAAGCATCTGAAAAATCAGTCTGCACCAAAGGCACCAGGTTGGTACCGCGTCGTTTCGCAATCGCTTGAAGAGTTACGCTACTTCGACGGCAAGAATTGGACCGAGTGGCGCCGCGGGTTGCCGTTCTGGATGGAGGGACCGGAGTGGAGCGACGTCATCCGCCCCGGTGCCTATATTGACTCAGACGACCCTCGTCACGTCACCCGAAACCTCAGCCTCTCCGGCTCGCGGCTACTTCGCAGAAAGCTCGCGTCGCGACCGCAGATGCGGCCGACGAAGAAGGTCGCCTGGTTCTTGTTGGGCCTAATGGTAGTAGTGACGGCGAGCTCATATGTGACCTCATCGTTGGGTCCTGGCCGCGGCGGTAGTGCGGGACCAACGACGGTGGCGCTAATTTCAAGCTCCGCGCTAACAGAGTCGATCAACAGCACTTGCATCGGCTCTGAACTGCGCACCTTGAAACCGCTTGGGACCCTCGAGTCCACGACACGCAGAATTACTGCAGCCGCCAAGCTCGGTCTCGCACGTGCCTATGCGACTACACTCGGTCAACTCGATCTCGCGATGCATGAGATATCGGCCCCCCCTGGGGATCAAGAGTCCCTCGCAAGTTGGCAAACCCTTTGGGATAGCGCTGCGAGCGAAGCCGCCGCACTATCCCAGCAACTGGCCAAAGGAAATCGCAGTGTCGCAAGCACAACCAAGGTGCTCAGCGCGAGCCTGCTTCGCATCGATCAATTTGCGGCGGCGAACTCAATCAATTCCTGCACCATATTCGTTGCCTAAGGACTCCAGGCGGGTATATGATTTGGAGATCATCTCTATCCTTCGACCAAGGGAGGCTACCTTGTCCATTCGGGGTGTTATCGATGACCGCGTGCTCGCAACGTATCGCGAGCTGCTCGACGCAGAGGACGCGGCCTTTTATGAAGTCGAACATGCATATGAAGACGGCGATCGAGAACACTTCCAATCCGACTTAGCACTATGGCGAGGCGCCATTGAGGCTAAGTTGAAGTACTTGGATTCTTGCGGACTTGGTTCACCCTCCCACTGAATTCATTCTCTTTGCGCGAAGGCGCCACGACTGGGAAACCTCAAAGCTTCTTTCGAATCAGCGTGACACAGATTTACGAAACTCTTTCAACGAAAGCAGCTCAAGTGGCCAGCGCCATCGCCGCTACGTGACAAGCTCGGTAATCCCAAGCTGCTATCAGAGGTATTAGCGCGTTACGCGTTTTAGTTCCAAGCAATTGACGAACTTAGCGAGGCGCGAAGGCACCGTGGTATCGTTTGGGAAGTGTCACTCCTGATCCATATCACGACGCGACTGTTTACGCACCGATTCGATCCGCTTGCTCTTGAGCCGCGACTCTACCGAACTCCGGGTGGGCCGCGTGGGACGTCGGCGGCGCACCGTCGCGCAACTTCGGTCGATCACCGAGATAAGGCGCTCCATTGCGGCTTGGCGATTTTGTAACTGCGAACGGCGCGACGACTCCACGATACGAACTTCAGGACCGAGGACCTCTAGAAGTCGCTCCATTTGTGAGTCAGAGGCAACAAGACCTGTGATATCGCAATATAGTTCAACTCTGGTATCGGCAGTGTTGACGTGTTGGCCACCAGCGCCACCCGACCGCGTGAACTTCCATCGCAAACAGGCCTGGGGGATGCGAATACCGCGGGTTGTGACCGTCAAAAGATTGTCTCCGGATTCTGGAAAGCGAAAACTCCCTCCTGAAGGATAGCTAGGGACTTTGACATTAGATCTAACTTATCCCGTTGAATCTACCAAGTTCCGCGAGCTCGACAATGCGTGCCACAGCTTCAGCGAGGTCCGTGTAGGAGGTGTACAGCGGCGAGAAGCCAAACCTGATACGATCTGGAGTCCGAAAGTCTGGTACCACCCTAGCTTCATCGATGAGGGATCTGGTGACTTCTCTTGCGAAGGGGTGGTAAAGGCTCACATGAGCACCTCGACGAGAAGAATTGCGTGGAGAG
>JAKASN010000250.1 GCA_021819025.1 Actinomycetes bacterium
CGGTGAAGTCACCGAGAAACACCTCTAGAGCGTCGCCTCGCACGCCGGAGTTTACGAGGGCCACAGCAGCGTCGAAGAACCCGAAGCCCTCGGCCCGTCCAACAAGTGAAGTGCGGGGACTTTCTATCACTGTCAGTCGATGGGCACAGCGATTTACAGATCCTTATGGTGACGATGAGGGCCCGCGAGATGACAGACTACCGCCCGAAGGTTTAAGGGGTAGCCAAGACTCCTAAGGAACCCCATGGTGGCGCGGGGCTTCCGCGAGATCGCCCCGCGGGGGAAAAGATCCCCAAACTCCTTGCTGGGGATCTCACTTTGAGGCCATTGCATGGCTGCGGCGCCAGCTACGCTGGGACAAATCCGCCCGGCTCTTTTTGATTAGAGAAATCTCCACGCGCCTCATACCGCAGTAACATGCCCGGTGCTTGGTGGCGGCTCGCCAAGAAAAAGACTGTTACTGGCCGCGCGCCATTGTCACTCGCGGGCAACAGGCGCACCTGAGTGGCGCACGCTACTTTGACCCGCTCCAAGAGCGATGCTCACAAGGCTGACCGGCTCGCGCGATCCAGCTCCAAGGGAGCCGCTGATCTCGGCCCCTCGAGGGAGGCCGCTACCAGTGGCGAGTGCGAAGCTCATTCCAGTCGGCGCTATCCATCTCAGCGGAGTCGAGCTCTTTGCGAAAATCCTCCACAAGCTCATCGATCTTGGGAAGTTGCTCATTCTCGGGACCCAGGGGGACGTCTCGCGCCACACGAAGCATCACCCAGACGCTCATCGCAAGAAAAACGACGGAGTAGATGACTACCGCTAACAGCCCGAGTACCTCCAAAGCCGCCATTGCGTGAAGAATCACTTGTACCATGCCTCGATGATACGAGACGACATGATCTCTAGATACCCGAGGAGTACCCAGGTGGATACCGAATTTATACGGTAGCAACACGGTGGAAATTCGGTAGTGGGGCACCCCTGCAACTAGAGAACTCCATGGCGAGCACCAGCGATGCGAGGCCAGCTCGGGGCCAGCGAGACTCTGCTACCTCGGTTTTAGAGGGACTCGAGCGCTTTTATGGCTTGCTACGATGAAGACACGGGGCCGTGGGCGATAGTCACCCTGAGCACGGGGGTGAGCACAAACATCCAAGGAGAGGCCGCGCTTAGAAAGCGTCAACCAAGAGCAACGCGCTTAGAAGCACGGTCGGGCTCTTGCTGAAATGGCAGAGTTGCGCGCACCGTGGTTCCGGCGCCTGGCGCAGCGGAGATCTCCATCGCGCCTCCCAGCAAGCTCGCTCGTTCCTGCATTCCCAGCACCCCAAAATGGGTGCCATCAAGTGCATTGACATCGGCAAAATTAAATCCCACTCCATCGTCGGAGACCTCGATGGCAAGTTCGTTTCCTAAAAAAGACAGCAATACCTCCATTTTCGCGGCGTTGGCGTGGCGCAGGGTGTTGCTCGCGGATTCCTGAATGATGCGAAAGGCTCCCAGCTCCACATCCGATGCAAGGCGAAGAGGCTCACCGAGAACCGATAGAGAGGTGACAAGGGGGGAGTGATCCTCCAGGTCGGCCAAGAGACTTGAGATGGCGGGAACCAATCCCAGTTGATCGAGCGCCGGTGGCCTCAAATCCGCGGCAAGATTTCGCAATCTCGTCGCCGCCTCCAGCGCTTGCTGGCGCGCCTCATGGAGAGACTCTACGGTGTCGATCGGGAGACCTTGGTTGTCGCTCAAGAACTCAAGTCGACGCGCGAGATGAAGGAAGAGCTGCAATGGCTCGTCGTGGAGTTCACGAGAGAGCCGTTTACGCTGCTCTTCTTCAGTCCTCACCACCAGCTCGGCGTAGCGCCTGATACGCCGACCCTCAGTCCTTTCGAGCGTCACGTTTTCCAGTACGATCTGGATGACGCTGTCGTTACCCTCAGAATCCAAGCTCACCAGGTTGATGCGGTAGTCCTGTCCATCAGCAAGTGAGAGGACATCTCCCGACGGGTCCTCTACAGCATCCTCGATACCCAATACCTCTCGCCAAGTGCGCCCCAGAAGCTCAACGCCGAGAGTCTTCTCCGCGGCGGGATTTGCTGCGGTAATTTCACCGGCCTTGTTCAAGACGAGAATGGGAAAGCTATTGGCTTCAAAGAGCTGGCGAAACCTTACTTCAGCCGCCAAACGCGCCACTGATAGCTGCTCGATTCGGTCGCGGGCGAGCCTTTCGCCCTCGATGTGCTGACCTACAAAAAGCGCCACCAGGTCTACCAGCGCCAAGGTCACGACGTCGTTACCGACGTGTCCCTCGCCGTGAGGGAGAAGAAGGTCAGGCAACCACCCGAACGTCGCCCACAGCGCGGTGGCAGCCGAGCCGGAGAGTCCGTAACGCAATGCGGCGTAGCTGACCGGGATCATCAACAGCGCCACGGGGATTCCCGCGGAGAATGTCGAGGTACCGTCTCGGAGCTCGGCATCCACCAAGAGATGGGTAATGGCAATAATGATCACCATGAGCTGAATGGCCCAAAATCTCACCTCTCCCACCGGAGGCTTGGTGGCCCTGCGCAGAATTGCTTTAAAGTCTGCCCAGTTAGGTTGATTCGCCATGATCGTTCAAATTTACGAGATGGTGCTTAAAGGCATACATTGCTGCTTCAGTTCGTGAGGCGACATTTAGTTTGCTGAGAATATTGGAAACATACCCCTCGACGGTGCGGATACCCAGTCCGAGTTCACTGGCAATCTGCTTGTTGCTTGCGCCGCGTGCCACCAAATCCAAGACTCCCGACTCTCGCGGGGTGAGGGTACCTCCCGGCTCGCTTACTTGATCCGACTTGCGATGCATGAGGCGTTGAGAGACCGCCTTTCCAAGCACAAAAGCGCCTTCAGCCACCGCCCGAAGCGCCTCGACAAGCTCTTTTCCCGAAGATGTCTTGAGCAAATAACCCTCGACGCCAATTTCCATGGCTTGGGAGATGTAGGCGTAGTCGTCGTATGCGCTGAGAATGACCACGCGCACCCGAGGGCGCCTCTGATGGATCTGGCGAGCCAGTTCAAGGCCGTTGCTGCCGGGAAGGCCTACGTCCACCAATGCCAAATCGAGATCGAGACGCTCCATGAGCAAAAGGGCGTGTGCAGCAGTGGCGGCTTGGCCCACCACCTTGATATCAGGCTCTCTCTCCAACAACTGCGCAGTACCTTCTCGGAACAACGCATGGTCATCAACGATCAGTACCCGGATTGATTTAGCTGGGCCCCTCAGGCTATCGGGCTGAGTTCCTTCAGGGTCCGCGATGGGAAGGCTTGCCACACTTATTCACCAGCTCCAATTGCGAAATTCTCCCAGCATGGCCCAAATTGCATCGGCTCGGTACCAACATGCTCTAACACCTTGCAAGCTTAGTGCTTGGGCAATGGAGCTGCTTGTCGCTTGGAAATTGTGCTCGCCCGGCGTTCATCAACCAAGGCCCGCATTCCCATCACCACCGGAGCAAGCTCCATCACCTCGCCGGGGCCGACGCACGGGTCCGTTCGGCAACTCGGCACGTGACGCTGGAGGCAAAAGGCCCATCTCAGGTCACCCTCGTTGGTTGGTCAAGCTCTCGAGGCGAGCTGTCGGATGCTAAGTCAGATATCGGCGCCTTGGGTCCGAGAACTAGCTGCGACCGAGTTATGGGTCGGATATCGGCAAAGACCGTGCCCACAGCTCAGGTGCCTTACGCACTTTCAAGACAAGTACCTCGGCTCGGCGGCGAGGGACTCCAGAATCGGCTCTCGGGCCCTCAACGGTTAGCTCGTGAGACGAGCACTCCTTGGCAGGGCCTCGCCATAAAGGGATCACCGCCGTAGCGGCGATCTCGCTTTAGCTACAAATCTCGCTGATCAAAGAGAGACCGGCGACGCATTGGCGAGCATCCCCTTCTCTTTCGGGCCGGAGCCGACTTGTAGGCCAACCAAGATCCCATGCCGGAAAACTCCTCGTCTTGGGCGCGGCTCGGGAGTTGAGTCGCGCGCGCATCTCGCCCAGCGCCTCAAGACCTCAACGATGGTTCGCTTCATGTTCGGTGAGCTCGCAATCGTCGCCTAGGGAGCCGAGCTCGCCAAGACGCGCTCGGCTCCCTCAAGAAAGCCAACACGCCCAGCTTGCCGCTCGGCGAGCCCCACGGCCATGAGCGATGCGCATTTTCATCCGCACCGAGCCACCCCAAACACATTTCAAAAACTCTTAGACCCCGGAGCCCCGCTCGCGACCAACAATGAGGGCGATAGGCAATGGGGTCCCGTCGCGTCAAGCGAGCTCGCCCCCTGAGCGGATCAGCTTTAACTAGCCAGAAAAATCTCGCTAGAAGCGATAGCCGCCGAGCATTCGCAGAGCGAGCTGTGCGTAGTCCTTGGCAATCTGCTCGGGTGTGATCGGGCCCTCGGGTCGAAACCACTGCGGAAGGGCGGTGCACATCGTCGCA
>JAKASN010000251.1:0-3909 GCA_021819025.1 Actinomycetes bacterium
GCTTTCCCACCACATTGCACGAATGGCCGAACGCGGCTTGGTGGTCAAGCAAAAGTGCAACTCTGACAGGAGAGGCTCCTTCGTGGCAATCACCGACAAAGGTCGCGCTGAGATCGAAGTCGCCGCGCCAAGTCATGCGGCGTCGGTTCGTAGACTCTTCGTAGATGCACTGAGCCCCGACCAGCTCGAGGCGATCGGCGAGGCCTCGAGCGTGGTATTAGAGCACCTCAACGTAGGCATGGATCATTCTTTGACTTGAAATTTTGCCAGGAAGTATCGTGCACTCAACTCTGGGGGGGTTGCAACTTAGCAACCATCCTCACCAAAGCCACCGAAGCCCCAGTTCCTAGCACGATGCACACCACGGCGATCATGAAAAGGTTGGCACTTTGCAGCACCCCAGCCGCTTGGCCAGCTAAAGCAATAACGAAGGTTATTTCCGCCCGAGGCGAGAGCATTACGCCCACCGCCACCCCACCGGGGCTTCCAAATCCGATTCTCGCCGCCAACAACTTCGCAGCCACTGCGGCAACTACCAGCGCTGCGGAAGCAAACAAAACCATGGCTAACGGAGCCGCGAACCCCCCGGCGATTGCCCCGAGCGAAACAAAGAACAGCGGCAGCAAGATAAAACCAATCCGCTCAACCTTTGCAGTGATCTTTTTTTCGCCGAGAATGTGCGAGAGGGCCATAGCAAGCACAAAGGCCACCACTATTGGCGACGCCGAAGCCATCTGGGCAGCGAATGCCACTACGCCTATGGCGATCCAAGTTACAACCGCAACGCCTGGCGCCGCCTTGCCACCGAACTTCACTGCCACCAATCTGTTGATCGCCAGACCTGCCAAGCCCACCAGCGCCTCGAATATCAAACCCACGATTGCTTTGGTACCGACGTGGACCACGAGAACCTCCACCACGGCAAGTCCAAGCAAGCCCAACATATCGTCAAAGACCGCCGTGACAAAGAATGTCTTTGCTTCGCGGGTACGATTAGCCCCTGCTCCAACTAGGACACGGCTGGCAACACCTGCCGAAGAGGGCGCGAGGGCTAGCGCAATCACACCCGCTTGAAGGAATGGATAGGACAATGCCACGAGTACTGCTCCGACAAAGAGTATCGATGCTGCCACGCCAATAACAGCGATACGTATCGAACGCAAAACCAACGGGTCAGAACCTTTGACCAGCACGTGGGTTCCTCCCGCAGCGATCACGGCCACAACTCCAGCCTCACCGAGCAAATATGTCGGTGAGCCAATCACCCCTGAGGCGAGATGGGCTCTGGCTAAAACAAACCCGAGAGCAATCTCCAAGGCCATCGGTGGAAGAATCGCAAATCTGCCGAACCTTGACAAGAAAAAGCGCGCAATCAGGTAGGAACCGACCGCAGCCTCGAGAAGAAATTCGATGTCAGGACCCGAGAAGTACACCTCTACCAGCCTAGGCGTGCACTGGTGATACCGGCATGTGACGGTGCGCCCCGACAACGACGACGGTGCAATACAATCGAAGGGTGAATCTGAATCGATTGTACGTATCTTTTGCCATCTTGGTGTCAGTTGGCTTGGCCGGATGCCAATCCGGTGCCCATGGCGCAGTAGGACCCCCGCCCGAAGGTGGCAGTCTCGGTGCCAAAGCAACCCTTGGTGCCGGAGGTACCAATGCCCCCAACTTAAGCGGAACTGTCCAAGTCAGCCCCAACTCTTACGATGGGGCCGGATTCAAGACTCCGACATTCCCCACCACGACGGTGCCAAATTCCATCAACGGACTCCCCAACGGCCCAACCACCCTTCAGGTGGAAGAGACACCTTATGGCCCCGTGCTGGCTTCACCTCAAGGCAAGACCCTTTATATGCGCCTTGGAGACACACCGACTCACGCGGGCTGCACCTTAGCATGTTCAGCGGCATTTCCTCCGGAGCTGACCAACGGCGCGCCGCAGGCCAAAGGCGGCATTCTCGCCGCATACCTCGGAGTACTCACTACTGCCAACAAAAGCGAACAAATCGCCTACTCAGGTCATCCCCTTTATACCTACTCCGGCGACACTAAACCCGGAGATATCAACGCACAGGGCGCTGGGGGAATTTGGTTTGCCATGACACCGGCGGGCGGACCGCTTCGTACGCCCACGACCTCGACCACCACCACTGCGGCCGCTGGCTAGCTTTGCGTGGCAACTTCGTTGCTCGGAAGTTGCCGCGCGGCAGTGCCCCGATGGCCTTCGCGTGGTGGCGATAGTCCGCCATCGATTCAAAGGATCGCCTGGAGCCGTGTTGCAATCAAGGCGAAGTGGGCAGTCTCAAAGGCCAACGATAGAGCCGTCGCTTCAAAAACACCGCGACGAATGCACCCTTGCGCGCCAAGTGCCCACTCGGAATCGCGGTATCCGATAAGCTGGGAGCGCGCCACGGAGCTCTGAGCTAAAATCCCAAGAAGGCAGGAAGATGGCGAAATCCGATCACCCCGACCAAAAAGTCAATTCGCTACGAAGCATTTGGCTCTTTTCAGGATGCAACAAGAAGGAGCTTGCGCTGCTTGAGCGGGCATGTGACGAGGCGGACGCCCCGGCGGGCACGTTGATTTGTGAAGAAGGACACTCGGGTCGGGACTTTTACCTCATTCTTTCCGGAGAAGCCCGAGTGGAAAAAGGTGGCACAGAGGTCGCGATTCTCGGAGCGGGGAGTCACTTTGGCGAGTTGTCCCTCTTGGATCACCAACCGCGTTCCGCAAGCGTAATCGCAGTAAGCCCCATGAAGCTCATGACTTTATCGGCAAGGGAATTTATATCAGTGCTTGAAGAGATTCCCTCTATGGCTCAGCGCCTCTTGGAGGCGATGTCGCTCCGCCTTCGCGAAGCAGACCAACGCGCCTTCGGCTAGATCCTCCCCGCAAATCGGCCAACACGACTTTGCTTCGGCGAACCCCACCCGAGGTTTATCGGCGCAACAAGCTCGGCGGCGCTGCATCCAAGCGCCACATCCGCTTGGCCCCAACGCGATCGGCGACGATAGCATCTGAGCCGAGCAACGCAGGGACCTCAATTGTTGCCAGGTTCATAATACTGTATAGTGTTCAATATTATGAACACGCTACGGGGTGAGGCCGAAAGCGGGACGAGCGGCCGGCCATTAGAACAAAGCGCGGTGCGCAATGTTTCTCGAGCGCTGTCCCTGATCGAGTATCTCGCGGCGCAGAGTGGGCCGGTCACCTTAGCGGAGGCTACCGCCGCGCTTGGTATGCCCAAAAGCAGCACCCTTCTCATCATCCGTACGCTGGTTCAGGACGGATATTGCCAGCGAAGTTCCAACGGTTCATATACACTGATTCGCCTCCCCGGCCAACCTGGTGCTCATCGAAGTTCATGGGCCCAGCTCGCCAGGCTCGCTGCTCCTGCCATCGCCACCGCTGTCGAGGCACTCGGCGAAACGGGGTTTCTCGCTGTTCGAGTCGGGCTTGACGAGATTCGCTATGTCAATAAGCTCCTACCTTCAAACCAAGAGATCATCTACGACCGCAACATCTCCTTGCCGAGGCGGATCGCAGAGACTTCAAGCGGCATAGCGATACTCGCGGCCTTGGAAGACGAAGAAGTCGCCAGTGCCTTGGGAGGGGTTATTTCAGGTGAAGCCGCGGCACGGATCGCCGAATGCCGCCAAAGCGGCGTCGCGATCAACCTCGCGGGCCGTCACGACGGAGCCTCCGGCGTCGCAGCAGTCCTGCTGGATCCAACGGGTCAACCCCTAGGGGCGGTCAACTTAGCCGGCCCCGCCGCTCGTTTCGAAGAGAGAATTTCACTGGCCACTTTGGCTGTCGCTGCTGCGGCCCAGAGCATAAACTCCACTATCTTGGCTTCCAGCCCCAGGTCAGGTGAACTCCATGGCTGAAACCAAGAAAGCACCA
>JAKASN010000251.1:3919-4448 GCA_021819025.1 Actinomycetes bacterium
CTGAAGCCGAGCCCGATCAAAGTGCACCAACCGCTGCGGCTGGCAAACACAAATTACCCTTACACCAGCCACTCATGAGAGGAAAGACTCAATGACCGACAAGACCCAGGCAAATCGTGCGCAGAAGACCTTCGATGGAACTGCGGTTGGCCCCCTCGACGGCGTACGCGTCCTTGACCTCTCCAGGCTCGTTTCAGGAAACGTACTCTCGATGTTGCTTGGCGACTTCGGCGCCGACGTAGTAAAGATCGAGCCGCTCGGCGGGGACCCACTGAGAGAGTGGAAGGACGCTGGAGCGAGCCTGTTCTGGAAGACCTACTCGAGGAACAAAAAGTCCCTCGCCCTAAATCTTCGCATGCCCGAAGCAAAAGAGGTGCTTCTCAAGCTGGTAGCTACAGCAGACGCACTAGTGGAAAACTTCAAGCCCGGCACTCTCGAGGCAATGGGTCTCGCTCCCGAGGTGCTCTGGGCCGCCAACCCGGATCTGGTCATCGTGAGGATATCGGGATTCGGACAGGATGGGCCCTAC
>JAKASN010000252.1 GCA_021819025.1 Actinomycetes bacterium
CGCCATCTCCTACGCCCAGGTAAAGGCTCTCGCCACCGGCAATCCGCTCCACATCCGCAAAGCCGAGCTCGATGCCGAGATTATAAAGCTGGAACGCCGCCAGAGAACCTTCGGGGCCAATCTCGCCCGAGGCAAGAATGGCCGCACTCAGGCCGAAGCCGAGATCGCACGCCTGTCGGATCGCCGAATCGCCCAGCTCGCAATCGCCGCGCAGTGGGCTGAGCACGTCGCCTACCATGGGGAGGTCCCTGAAGCCGCGGACGGCAGCGATGCCAAGATGGCCAAACAGGTCTATGACGCGACCATCTCCAAGGGCTGGACCCACAACGAATCCAAGGAGATCGCCTCTTGCAGTGGCACCATCACCGAGATCAACAAAGAGATCGCCCAAGTTCTCGCCGCCGAGAACCAGTACTCCACGGCCCCGCTCCAGCTCGAGATAGACGGCCTGCTGGCAGGGATGCAGTACCAGTTCGGCACCGCGATCTCCGACGCGCACTGGGCCACCTATCTCAGCACCTCCGATGCCGAGCTGGGCGTGAACCCGTCGGGATCACAGATCAAGATCGAGTACCGCTCGGCCCGCGACGGGACAGCCAGGATCGTGCGCCGCATCTTCCACGAGGCGGCTGGCATGGGTCCCCGAGCGGAAGCCACCTCGCGCGAGATCGACAAGCAGCACGATCGGATCGCCTACTACGACTCCATCCTGGCCAACCCGGCATTCCCCGAAGCGGCAGCGCTCCAGGATCTCCGCCGCGAGCAGATATCAATTGAGAACATTTTGGCCGCCACCGCCCAAGAGGAGGAAGAACTCGTCAAAGAGCTTCTATCCGAGGACGATCCCTACGTCATCGAGCCTGATGAAGAGTGTGATGTGAGCGTTGACAGCGACGAGGACTATCCAATCGTCGCATCGGCGGCGGGGGAGTTGGCGGATGACCTGGCCCCCGCGCCAAGTCCAGCGCCGCGACTGAGGCTGTGAGTCGAGGCGCAATTCTCCCGGCCGGTGTCTTCACCGTGCGCCGGAAATGCGCCGCTTGAGATTTGTTTTCCGGCATCTGGTGTCGCATCCAGGAGCCAGACCCCGAATGCCACTTTCTCCGGACGTGACAAGCGATGCGTGATTGATGTAGCGTACGCAAAGCGTCCGAAAGGATCCGCACCTTGTCTTTAGAACTCAGCGCTCCAACAAAACCTAAGTACCGGGGAGTTTCCCATCAGATAGCTTTCTGGGTATCCCTGGCAATGGGCGCGTGGCTGATCGCCAGCGCTCCGGGGGATAGAGCCCGATGGGCCGTGAGCATCTATTCGGTCTGTCTCTTAGCGATGTTCGGGGTAAGCGCCGCCTTTCATCGCCATACCTGGTCGCCACCGGCCCGCCTGCGTATGCGCCGCCTAGACCACTCGACGATCTTTGCCGCGGTGGCTGGGACCTATACCCCGATCGCTCTCTTGGCTCTGCACGGCACGACTCAAGTGGTCATCTTGTGGCTCGCCTGGCTCGGAGCGGGAGCTGGCGTCATTCTCCAATTTGCCTGGATAAGAGCACCGAAGTGGCTTACTGCGGTGATCTACATCGCGTTGGCCTGGGCTGCGGTATCGGTGTTGCCCGAGCTGACCCGGTCATCCGGCATCGGAGCCTTGGCTTTTCTAGTAATAGGCGGAGTTCTCTACACCATTGGTGCGGTAATCTATGCCCTGCGCCGGCCTGATCCCAACCCGGAGATATTCGGCTACCACGAAGTGTTCCACGCGTTTGTCATCGCTGCGGCTCTGTGCCAGTGGATCGTCATAGCTTTCTACGTGTAGATCCAGATCTGCTCCCGATAGGCAGCCCGAAATGAATTGTCTACTCGAAAACCGGGAAGGTTCGTATCTCGCTTGCCGCAACGGGCGTTTCGGCTTAGGCGACAAATAAATGTCATGGCTTGATATAAGCGTTCAACCCGATAGTGACGGGCTTGCCATCGATCATGGCGGCGGTGACGGTGTTGCCTCGCGTGCTGGCTACCACCAAGGTTTTGCCCGACGTCGATGGCGTTGGTGTTTGGAGATCGATCTCGATGTAGAGCTTGTTGTCTTTGATTTCGACTTTCATCGTTGTGTCCGTTCTGTGGTAGCTTCCAAAAAGACCTGTGATTTCGCTACCGCCATGCTAATGGCCAGAACCCCGGCATCTGGGATTGTCCGGAGCCCGCTCGCTGCTCGCCCTTGGTGTCACGCCTCGCCACAAAAAAAGAACTGGCCGCTTGTCTCCGGGCAGCCAGTTCTATCTTGTCGGGGAAAATTGGAGAAAACAGTCAGTCAGAATCGACCTCGATACGATGGGTGTGTCGGCAGTAGCCCGCTTCTGTGACCTTGGCCACCATTTTCTCGGCCTGCTCCAGCTCAAGCGGTTTAGAAGTGTAGTTTTCGCATATAACCCGGTAGTGGACTTGCGCCCCGGTCACCTTGATTTTCATTCGAAACTCCTTTCGTCAATGCCAGCCCTGGCATCTGCTGTCCAATATGTATGCACCGCCGGCCCATCCCTGAACGCCAAGCATGCAGGATTGTCAGAAGCGCACCCGCAGGCAGGCTCTCGGAGCTGGCGCGATATCGTCGCTCAACCCGACCCCACGTACAAATGCCGCGACCTCTCTGTCGCCACACGCAACCGCCGCCATCTCTACGATCCGGCGCACATCCCCGCCCATCGCCTCATCGAGCCGTGCAAAGGCCTCCAGCGATCCATCTTCTAGGACAGCTTCGACCAAGGTCGCGGGAACCAGGGGCACCGGCTTGAACATCTCCGAGGGCAGTTTGCGCCACTCGCCGCGCGCAATGTAGACCAAGGTGGGGGACCAGAGGTAATCGGCGCTGTTCCAAAACAGCCCCACCACGCCGCGCTCAGCGAGGCGCTCGAAAATCTCATCGCCCGAACGGAACTCGTCGCAGTAATAGCGGCGGCCCAGCACCAGGCGTTCATCCGCAACCGGAACCCCACCGGCTCCGAGGGAGGTGACGGAGAAGCCCGTCTCTACCAGCATGTGCGCCACTGCATCGAGGTTGCCCTCCGGACAGTCGTAGATCGCGATATCGGCCAAGACTGTGGGTTCGCTCATGATTGCGGCTCCTTTGGAGGTCACAGCGTCTCTGTGCGATTTCTCCGTTGCCGATATATATGCGAGAGATACCGGTCCTTGGACCCGACGTGGCGAGCGACTTCGGCCTTCCGTACTTGCCATTAGCGATCGTGCTAGATACCCCGGCTAAAAGTCCACGTCTTGCGATCCCCACAGGGTCCCATATTCGCCCCCGGTCTCATCATCGGCGCTATCCTTACCCAACTCCTCCGGGCCAGTCTCGATGCGATAGTTGAGGGGGATGACATCTCGCGCATGCAGCAGATCGCCGTAGCGCATGAACTCCGGCTCGAAGAACAGCATCGCCTTGCCGGTCGGCCCGTTGCGGTGCTTGGCGACGATTACCTCTACCATGCCTTTGCTCGGCGAGTTCTCGTCGTAGAGCTCATCCCGGTACAAGAACAGCACCAGATCCGCGTCCTGCTCGAGTGCGCCACTTTCGCGAAGATCCGAGAGCTGCGGGCGCTTGTCGTGGCGGCTCTCCAGGTTTCGAGAGAGCTGGCTAAGGGCGATGATCGGCACTTCCAGCTCGCGTGCCAAGAGTTTCAAGCTCCTGCTGATCTCAGCCACCTCCGCCTGGCGGTTCTCCGCGCCACGTGCTTTGGCCGCGCCACTCATCAGCTGCAGGTAATCGACCGCGATCAGCCCGATGCCGCCACGTGCGCGCTCGCGAAGGGCTGCGAGGCGGATATCGCCGACTCGCACCATGGGGTCGGCATTGAGGATGAGATCCGCATCGCGAAGCTCTCCGATGGCGCGATCCACGTGCCCCAGTTCATCTCCATCCAGCTCCCCGCTCTGCAGCCGGGAGAGATCTACTTTGGCCCCCGCAGCTACCGCCCGTTCGCTCAATTCCTCCACGCTCATCTCCAGGCTGAAGAACAATACCCGCTTGGCCTTGTGCACAGCTGTCCGCAGTGCCAGCGCCAGTGCGAATGCCGTCTTTCCCATCCCCGGCCGGGCCCCGATGATCACCAGCTGCCCGGCACGCAAACCTTTTGCCACCGCATCGAGATCGCGGAAATCGGTCTTGAGCAGATCGACGGTCATCTCCCCGTTGCGCATCGCGACCAGCCTGTCCCGGACCTCAACCGCTGCCGGACCTATCCGCGATACGAAGCGTGCCCCATCCCCAGACAATCCCGCCATCGCGGAATCGAGCATGGTGGCAAGGACCCCGAGATCTCCGCCGCTTCGCGCCGCTTCGGCGAGCTTCTGGCTGATTGTCGCTACCCGCCTGCGCTTGGCGGCATCGCTCACCACCTGGGCGTAGTGGCTCGCCGAGCCCGGAGTACCGGACTTCGCCTCGAGTA
>JAKASN010000253.1 GCA_021819025.1 Actinomycetes bacterium
GGCTTGGGATCGGGCCGGTCTCTAAGTACACAATTGTGTTTATCGGGTCATTCCCGATCATGATTATCGCAACCGTTGCGGCTGCTCGTGGGGTGGACGAGCAGTGGCGAAGAACAGCCCTGTCCCTGGGAGCCTCGCCCATGTATCTCTTTGCGCATGTAACATTGCCGGCAATGCTGCCGGAAATCTTGACCGCGATGAGGATCGCCAGCGGGCTGGCATGGGGGGCCCTAGTCGCAGCTGAGATGATTGCAGCACATAGCGGTCTTGGATACATGATCATTACCGCAAGCACGTACGTTGATACGGCGACGATATTTGTTGGTATCGTCGCTATCGGAACTTTAGCGTTTAGCATGGATCGCATTCTTCGGCTCATTGAAAGGAGGGTCGTCCCGTGGAGAGGCTTAGAGCACTCATGACAAGAAAGAACGCTGGGCGTGGCCTTGCGAGCGTAGTTGTCGCCGCTCAGGAAGCTCAGAAGGAAGCGAGCGCTGGGCCACCTAGGGAGAAGCTGAGGAAGATGGCTAAGCTGCTCCGGTGCGTAGGCGGGCTCTGCGCGCTGTCGTTGGCTGTGGCGGCTTGCGGCGCTGCCGCGCCGACGAAAGCTACTGCGCCGAGCACATCGCGCGTGGCGTTTGATTACGGGGTGTTTCAAGAGGTTGCGGTCACAATCGGTGGATTGAAGCTTGGCAATTTCAGCAATCTGCCGCACATGACGCCGGTGACTGAGGCGTCGGGTGGTGCGGCGATCCCGCTCATTGCGAGCGGAACGTTGGCAGGACAGGCAGACATCGCTCCGTTGCCGCTGGTGCTTGCGTTGGCTCGAGACGTACCGCTCGACGTTGTGTGGCTCACTGGAAGTCTTCCTACCTCAATGGTGGTCGCAAAGTCGATTACATCGCCGCTGCAGGTCGAAGGGAAAAAGATAGGGATTGTTTCCGGCACGATCGACGAGTTCGTGATGGAGAGCTACCTTGCCGCACACGGAGTCAATCTCGCTAAGGTTGACTTCGTCAATCTGCCCGGTGGTGCGCTTGTAGCTGCGTTTAAGACAGGGGAAATTGTTGGCGCGGCGCAGGGTCCTCCTACGAGTACGGACATTATCGCTGCAGGAGGCCACGCGTTTTACACAACGCAAATCCCAGTATTTGACGTTTTCAGTCAGGCATTTGTGCGCTCGCATCCAGGCACTGTTCAGCGGTTCGTGTGTGACGCGGCGCAGGCCAACGGCGGGTTACTGAAGGATCCGGCCCGGTACTGGGCGGCGATCGGGGCGGCAATGAATTTGTCCACGGCGGAAGTGGGCCAACTTTTGCCGGTGCGCGATGTCGCTCCCGAGGACCAGGCGCGAGTACGAGCGTGGGAGATGAGTAGTCCGTCCTTACTGAATGTCGCCGTCGCCACGGGTGTCGGAATGGCAAAGGCTGGGCTTGTGCCGAGTGCACCCTCGCGCAGGGCAGTGGCGGCTGCGTTCGACCCGAAGTTCGCTGACGCGGTTGCGGCCGGGAAGTGTGGTTCTTAGGCTCGCGACGGTTGAAGGAAATCATTGTTGGTTGTACACACTACGGTCGGTGCTGCAAACAGTAGTGAGCGATGATCTTTTGTCGGTAGACAACCTGCAGGTGAGTTTGGACAGCCGGAAGGGGCCGCGCGTGGCGATTCTTGACGGGCTGACTTTCGTTGTTGGTCGCGGTGAGTTTGTATCTGTCATGGGCCCGTCAGGGTGTGGAAAGTCGACCCTTTTGAATGTCCTTGCCGGGTTCCAGAAGCCCACTGCCGGGACGGTCGTGTATAGGGGGGCCGAGATCGGGGGCCCATCAGCGGAGCGCGGCGTAGTGTTTCAAAGCCCGGCCCTATTCCCGTGGCTCACATCGCTCGGCAACGCCATGTTTGGTCCGCTGGCACGGGGCGTTGAGAAAAAGCAAGCAAGAGCAGAGGCCCTGGCGCTGCTACACGAGGTCGGACTGAGTCATGCGACAGAGCGGCATCCGTATGAGCTTTCTGGTGGAATGAAACATCGTTTGGCGTTAGCTAGGACCTTGGCCAATCGACCTGAGTTGCTGCTTATGGATGAGCCGTTTGCTGCACTCGACGCCGAAACCCGGTTCGGCATGCAGGTGCTGCTGCTCGGGTTGTCAGAACGACATAAGATGACGGTAATATTTGTGACTCACGATATTGAGGAAGGACTTCTTCTGGCGGACAGGGTCTTGGTCCTTGGAGGTCGGCCAGCGCGAGTGCGCAAGTGTATCAAGGTGCACGCAGCGAGACCGCGTGACCCCGACATCGTGCTAACCACAGAGTTTGTTGCTCTACGAAAGCAACTTCGGGCACTGATGGTCGAGCTCAGTGACTCGGGGCAAGGTAGTATCTAGGAGGGCGGGGGTTGTGGCAATACGTGGAGATATGCGACTGTAGCAAGGGCAGTGTATATTGACTTGCAACGTCACTTGATTTGTCTTCGCCATTCAATTGGCGGAGGAATAGTTTAGGCAAAATGCCGCGTGGATTTGAATGGACGCACCCTTAGTGAGGTGGCGTCTGTGGTCGATGCGGTGTAACACCATCCTCTTGACGGGGTGTACCATCTCAATGAAGGAACGGTCGCATAACAAGATGCGTGGCGAGCCGGTTGACGGAGGAAAAACATTTGTCCAGTAGCAACCCCGAGAGGCCAAACTTAGTCGTGATCGTGTCAGACGATCAGGGACCGTGGGCACTAGGGTGTGCTGGCAACCGAGAGATTGTTACGCCCTGTCTCGATGGGCTAGCCGCAGCAGGGACTCGGCTCAGCAACTTTTATTGCACTTCCCCAGTGTGCTCACCAGCGCGCGCATCGCTTTTGACCGGTTGGATGCCATCTAAACATGGCATTCATGATGCGTTATCAGGGCCAATGTCGGGTCCCGAAGCTCCGGTCTTTCTACCAGAGCAGTCGGGATATGCGACAGATTTGGCGCATGCGGGCTACAACTGTGCCATGATCGGAAAGTGGCATCTCGGCGCTAGCGACCGGCCACACTCGGGCTTTGAGCATTGGTTTGTGTTGGAAGGTGGTGGCAGCGACTATTGGCACTTACCTATGTTTCGACGGGCGGCTCGGGTGGACGTGGATGGGTACGCCACGGACGTGTTCGCCGATGCAGCCGTGCAGTTTGTACACGATAGCATGCACGATAGTCGCCCATTTTGTCTAAACTTGTGGTTCACGGCGCCGCATAGTCCATGGGTTGGTGTGCACCCCCAGCATTGGGTCGACTTGTATAGGGACTGCCCATTTGAGTCATGCCCTCAGGAATCGCCTCATCCTTGGACCAGGTCACCAGCGCAGAACTTTTTCGAGTATCGTCAGGCAATTGCGAACCCGATCCCTAGCCTTGTGGGCTACTTTGCGGCTGTGACAGCAATGGACGCGGCAATTGCGAGAGTCGTTGACAGCCTTGATAGACTGGATATCTTGGAGTCCACTGTAGTGGTTTTTCTCAGCGATAATGGATTCAGCGCCGGTCACCACGGAGTTTGGGGCAAGGGTAACGCCACGGTGCCTCAAAACATGTTCGAAAATTCCGTTCGAGTGCCTGCGATATTTTCTCAGCCAGGGCGCATTGTGGCTGGCAGTCTCCGGAGTGAACTCGTGTCCGGGTATGATCTGCGACCAACGCTCCTGGCTCTTGCGGGCGTTTCGGATCCCGAACCTGAGGTCATGCCGGGGAAGAGTATCATGCCGCTCTTGACTGGTGGGACGGGAGGGCACGATCGTATCGTGGTTTTCAGCGAGTACGGGCCGACGCGCATGATCCGGTATGGGGAGTGGAAGTATGTTCACCGGTATCCGTATGGACCCCATGAATTGTACAACCTTAAGGAGGACGCGGAAGAAAGAAGAAATTTGGTTGGCGATGCAAGTCAGCGTGAGCTGGCGTCGTCATTACGGGAAATGCTCGCAGATTGGTTTGTGCGGTTTGGTGACCCTCGGCTAGATGGGGCAAAGGAGGCGGTGACTGGGCGCGGTCAAGCGGGGCTTGTAGGCCCGCGCGGGAAAGGTAGAGAAGCGTTCGAGCGGGAAGAGCGGGAGCCCTTTGCAGTGGATCCGTGGTAAGAGCTCGGTGGCGGTGACATTCGGTTAGTGGGAGAGTTGGCACAGTGGTGGGGCCGTATGCGGGCGGGATAAGTGATGAGTGAGTCAGAGGGGGAGTGTCAATGGAAGTCGTCATCTTAGGGACAAGCGCATGTGTTGAAAACCCAGGCAATGCGTGTAGTGGGTGTCTAGTTCGTGAGCGCGGTACTGAAGTCCTACTTGACTGCGGGCCGGGAGCGATTGGTAATTTGAGACTTCATAGCGACTTCCGGCTGCTCGGTGGAATCGTGATTTCCCATATGCATGCTGATCACTTTCTTGATCTGATACCATTGCGTTGCGGTCTGAGGTTTGT
>JAKASN010000254.1 GCA_021819025.1 Actinomycetes bacterium
TCCGATCTCCAAGCGACAACCAGAGGACCGCCACGACCATCGTAAGCGTCCTTGACCGACACAGTGATCACGCAACATGTTCAGTTGCTGTGTCGTCTGCATGATCAGCTTGCCTGTCGCGTGACACCCCGCACCGCACCGAGGCCATCTTGCTCTGTCACTTTTTCGCCATGCTCGGCGAGGCGCTCACCGAACGCGAGATGCGCGCCTCCTTGAAAGCAGCGGACCTCACCGGCATCCCGCTTTACCCCGAGCTTCGCAACTGTCCGGCCCCGAGCGCGCCGCGCATCCTTGAGATCTTCGGCGGGATCCAGCGGCACTGTTTGGTGCGAGACGGAAATGCTATACAGGTATTCGAACCAGAGCTCAGCCCCTGCAGCACAAAGTCCTCGATCTCCTCCACGTCCCTGCCAACATCTTTACTTCTGCACGTAGCTCCCAAAGGGGGGCTAAATCGGCCACGAGAAGTGCGTAACTGCCGTCCAACAGGTTCCAGAGACGGCGAGTACATGATATCAACCGTCGGATAATGCGCTCGAAAGATCAGGGCTGGGTCGTCGAGACGGGAAGATTCCCCGGCGGGCTCGGAAGGGTCGTTTTTGGTGGCCCAGCGTAAGCCCCCGGTACAGTTCCCGGCGGGCTCCCGCCAGTCTCCCACCCTGGAACCGAGACGATTCCCGCGACGACGGGCGAGGTCTGCGCAGCCTTGGCCGCGCAAGAGGGTCCCGATGCCAGGTCGAAGCTCGCTTGAATACCGGTTTGGGGAATTGAGACTGTCTCCACAGTGGGGCGGGATCCATAGCTAAAATCCAGCGTGGCGCATCGGAAGAAGCCGATGTAAAAGGAAGCCTTTGCTTGGGACGCTAAGTCGACGAGCCCGGATGTGGTTTGCGAAGCAAGATCATTTATGAACTGATGGCCAGCGGAATCAGTTTGGGAAACCTGGGGAACGCCTTGGAGCGAGCACGCTGTAAAGCTGACATTCTGCAGGACGAAGATCTGATAATCCGCGCCGGCCGAGAGTTCGGGTGGCGGCTCCGACCATACAACCTGGTTGGGACGGCAAGTGGGCGGCGCGGCACCGGATACGGGAGAATTTGCCGATTCCGTCGTCACCTCTTGCGCGGTACTTCCATTTGGTGTATGTCGAGTGATTGCAACAGCTGCTCCAATCGAGATAACGATCAAGCTTGCGGCGATGGCATTGCGCAATAGATGGACACGCAACCTGGTGATAATCATTGCGATCTCCTTGTCCTCGGTATCAACTGCGACGGCCTAGTAATTATTGGAGTCCGTCTGATCAAAGTCACCTGCTCCGTTTAGAGCAGACGTACTCCATTGCCACGCGAGCGGGTCGTTAGACCCGCCGAACCATCCAGCGCATGTGCCGCCCATACACCAACCGCTTGGTCCGGGTGTCACGCTGGACGATTCGCTTTCGGAGGTCCACTCAAAGGTTGTCGGTATGGATCCATAGCTCGAGCCCGCACCGAACGTATAGTTCCAGAAACTCGGCGAAGAGTATGCACCGGGCCAGAAGGATGTGTAGTGCATAATATAGTACTGAAAGCCATTGAAAGTCGCCTGATCAAGCGATGGACTCATATAGCTATTGATCAGGCTCTGGCCACAGTTGGCGGCTTGGGAGTTCCACCCGTTGTATGTTCCAGCCCCAAGTTTACCTGTTCCCTTCTCGACATCCATGAACATCAAATGCGCGGAGACGGCTGGTCCATAAGTGCTATATTGCGAGGCGGCGTAAACTGCTTGATTCCAGCCCCAGTTATAGGCTTCGCTCGTTGTGCCACTGTAGTTCGGGTCTACACCCGGGCCAGCAGCAAAGAAATACAAGAAGGTACCGAATGGTACTCCCACAAAGTTGTGGGTTCCTGCGTAGGTCACGTCAGCGTTGGCTGCGTTCACATTTGTACCATTGACCGCTCGACCGCTCGTGCAGGCGAGATAATTCGTCCAAGTTCCCACCTCAGCACCATACGCACCGAACAGGCCACTTACTACTGGTTCATAGTAAGGAGCACCCGATCCGCTGACGGTTGGCCCGTTACCGTCGGCTCCGTAGTAGAAGGCTTGGGAGTGTCTCCTGCGTACGCCGGTGCCACGAACAGCCCCGTACTTCCGAGCAGCACAAGGCTGGCTACAATAGCTGCCTTAGTTCTTGCGGAAACTACCATTCCACCGAATTTTCTATTGATGACCGGACCAATATATAGGACGATATCACAACTATAGAATCGAATCCATAAACAATGGCGAGAATTCCTGATCGTTGGCGCATGCCAAGGTCTCATCATTGGCGTGACCGCCGTCGTTGTGCGAGCCGCTGCCTTGGGCCGGTGCGTCGCGGTAGGGACCGCCCTTTCGGGCGGCCCCCCGTACAGATCCCAGCGTGCGGAACTACCGCACTGGGCTCCTCGCTCGGGTCCAACGTCGACCCGGGCAGAAGCCCGAGCCGGCGCACACCGTCCAGCGCACGTGACTCACCGGATCCGGCTCAGTGTCCGGGGTGGGTTTTGCTGGCTGTGTTCCCCTCGCGTCGCCCCCTTTCCTCCACCGCCTCCGCAGCCTTGGCTTTGTTCGGCAGCTTCGCAGGTAATATGGGGCGATCCGACTTCCCATGACCGTACATCCCGGGCGTACGGCTTATGCCTTCCCCGAGCGGCCCGCACCCTGACGGGTGGGAAGGGCGGTCATGGGATCTCCCGGTTCTCGCGCATGGAGGTTCCGCACATGCCATGGTTCTCGGACCGCGCGGGGTCCACCAGCGACTCGCGATAGCGCCACTGGCGATGTTGCCTTCCGCCCATCCGACAGCGTGGACACCCCGGTCTCATTGATTTCGCGGCTCAATAGCCCGGCCTGCACGTGCCCCTGTGAACGCTTCGCTGCGCCCTTGCGGGTCGCCAACGCATCACTCGGGGTCATCGTGGGTCGCTGGCCCTTCAACGTAGAGCTCTTCCATCTCCTCCTCCATACCGGTTTATCCCGGCACTTTCCGGATGTTTTGGTCATCGATCGCCACTTCGACAAGTATCGCAGGGGCGGGCGCAAGCTCATCGACTTGTGCGGCCACTACGGGGTGGGCGAGAATCTCCATGAGGCGCAAAACGATGTGGAGGCTAGCGTCGCAGTGCTGCTCCGGCAGGTCTCCAAGTACCCCGAGCTGCGGTCCATGGGCCCTGATGCGCTATACGCAGCTCAGCAAGGATGGCATCGCGACTGGGCCGAGAACTTTTCCCAGTATTTGGTCTCGAAGGGCAAGGATGCGCTGTCGGTGTCGGAAGTGGCGTGGCCGTTGGAGACGGGTGCGACATAGCAGGCGGGATCGCGACGTGGCGCGTGGTCGTGGATATGGCTTGGGCAGCCGAGCAGGGTAAAGCTGGAGATCCCGGCTGTCTCGCGGAAAACCCGGACCCCACTCGTCTATATATGGAATGAGCCGCCTTCGCGGGGCTTTGGCTGTGCGATGTTCGCTTTTACGTCCGGGGCGGGGAACTGATCAAGAGACGCGGGATTGGCTAGGCCAGGGGACAATGTGACAGCATGTTCTCGGAGGTATTCCCGGAGAAGCGGTTGCGCAAAGTCCACTTCGCCATACCGCGAACCCTCGACCAAACCCGCTTCGATCAGCCGGAGTCGATATTGGCTGCCATAATTGGCATTGACGCCGAGTCGAGCGCAAATGTCGGCCATCTTCGATGGTCCGTCATCTTGTGCCATAGCGACCAGAAAGGTCCGGTCGATGTCCGAGACGTCGGCAAGGGCCGGTTCGTAGACGAGCGAACCCATGCGCCTGCGCGCGGCGGCCACTCCCGCTGTCACGTCCGACGATTTGATCACCCTCTCGCGAGGGTGCTGACGCCAGATGTATCGACCGACGAGCTGGATGAGAAACGGATAGCCGCCCGTTGCGCGAGCGGCGTCGATACAGGCGACGGGATCGATCTCTCGCCCGTTCTCCTCGATTGGTTCGCGAATAGCACGCTCCACATCGACAAGGTCGACAGGTCCGAGGTTGTAACGATCCGCTCGCCTAAGGAATGTCAGCACGTTATCGTTGAGCACGGGACTGACGGCGCTCGGCAGACCAGCGCCAGCAAACGCCACCTCCCGTTCTTCGCGAAATGCATGTTGGAGTGTCGCTCCGAACTCGCGCAGTTCATCTATCTGCTGATAGTGCAGCTCATCGAGAGTGATGAGCACGCCGGTGTCGTGTTCGGCAAGGATATCGGTTACGAGCTCGAGCTGACTGCGAAAGTTCAGAGGGGCGGTATCAGGGTTTGTGGTATCCCAGGTCGCTCCCCCGGCACCGAACGGGAGAGACACGCCTGTCAATCGCGTTTTCTTCCTCCGAGAACCAAGGCCAGCCAAAATCCCAGGAAGGTGGATGGTGGCAAGGCGGGTAACGAATCC
>JAKASN010000255.1 GCA_021819025.1 Actinomycetes bacterium
GAAGCTGCGAGTGTCAGCCGGCAGAGACCCCGTGACGGGTAAATACATTTACGCGACGAAGACAGTTGAAGGCGGCCCTCGGATAGCTAATCAAGCTCTCGCCGAGCTAGTGGTTTCTGCTCGCTCTGCCAAGACCTCGATAACTCTGGCTCGTCTAATTGATGAGTTTTTCCTGGCCAGCTCTGGCTTGGCCCTGACGACGCAACGGAATTATCGAGAGATTGCCAGACGTCATGTATTGCCAACACTCGGGTCTAAGCGCATCGAAAAGATTACAGGCCGCGATCTTGATGATCTGTATCGCGAAAGGGCTGAAGCGGGCGTCGGCGTTGCATCGATCCGATATGCCCACGCACTGATAAGCCGAGTGCTCAGCCAAGCCGTCAAGTGGGGCTGGCTCGAAAAGAACGTGGCCAAAATGGCCTCGCCACCAACTGCTAGTCGCAGTGTGGTGTCGGCTCCGACACCAGAAGAATTGGGGCAAATTCTGACGGCCGCCCTGCGCCGCAGTCCTCAGCTTGCGGCAGTGTTGGCGCTTTGCGCACTTACCGGAGTTAGACGTGGCGAAGCATTGGCGCTCAGGTGGTCTGATTACGATCCGATGATGAAGGTTCTTACAATCTCGAAGAGTGTTGGCTATGCTCCGGGCAGCGGAGTATTTGTCAAGTCCACGAAAACCCGCAGCGTGCGAAAAATTGGCGTTGACGAGATATTAGAAAGCGTTGTCATCTCTCAGATCGAAGCGCTTCAGAAGAGTGTTGACTGCGGTTTTGACCTGGTAGACGATCCCTACCTTTTCTTCGGTGATCCAACTGGGTCCATTTCGATACATCCCGATACACCCTCGAAGTTCTTTCGCAAGGTCTGCGACTCCCTTGGTTTGCCCTACCACCTTCACCAACTAAGGCATTTCACCGCGACACAGTTGATCGCAGCGGGTGTCGATGTTAGAACCGTTAGTGGGCGTCTAGGTCATGCAGATCCATCAATCACGCTCAGGGTCTACTCGCACGTGCTTGAAGCCAAGGAGCGCGAGGCAGCCGAAATCATGGGCCGACTGTTAGGTCCCTGATGTCCGGGATTTTACCGTCCCGCTAGATCAGAACGGACCCTTGGAAGTGATCCTGCGCGGAGTGCCCAGGGCGATCGCTGCGGCGAGATATCTGTTAAATCGGCAGGGATACGTGCAAGGCATCTAAATGTTATGCAATATATTGAAGCAAGCGGTAACAAGCGGTAACTTACTCAAGTTGGTTCCCGTTTGTTCCAGACGCTGGAGTGCTCCGGTATTAATGTTGGGTCGACGAGTCCTTGGAAGGTCGGTGGAGCATGGGTTCCAATGGTGCTTCAATTGAAAAGATCTCCTGGATGTCGTCGAAGGAAGCGTCTGAATACCTCGGCGTCAGCCTCCAAACGCTCTACCGGTTTATTGACGACGGATCATTGCCCGCTTATCAGATGGGCAGAGTGATACGGCTGAAGTATCCAGAGGTGCTGGAGTTTATCGAGGGCCTTCGAATTCGGCCGGGAACGCTGAATTCAGTGCTCGGTCGGACTCAAAATGGCTGACCCGGTGTTATATCTTACGCTAAGTGGCAGGTCAGAGCGCTTTATCACACTTATTTGACCGAAGAGTGCCACGCCTGCTTTTGTTCTGAATGGTAAAACGGACTCCGGTGAGGGCGTAGGCGATGGCAAATTGGTGCAGTCCAGCGTCGTCTACCCAACCGGACGGAGGCCACCGGATCCGATCTTTCAGCGAGCCCAGCCGGATGTTCGCGGGGGTCCGCCGCCGGTGCACCTCGAAGGCCGAAAACCGTAGAGGTCTGTACGTCCGGACCCAAAAAAGTTAATGTCTCTTCAGGTTTGGCTGACCCCTAAAAAGAAGCTTCGAGTTACGCGAAATCGTGCCTTGTCCCCGGGTAACTGGTAGGGCGCGCCGCGCGCCTGCACTTTTGCCGCTCGGGGGTGATCATTCCGATTAACGAGCGTATCGGGCGTAGTGTCCTGGACTTGTCCTTATCAGCTCGTTGGGGCGGTGGGCGTGATTCGCTGGCGCGTTGACGCACATGTACGAAACAATGTGCGTTCGAAGCGAGGACTCCGCGTGAGTGCTGCCGTTCGCCCTTGCCTCTTGGATTATTTCTGCCGGGGTGAAATCATGCCGACCATGTCGGCGCTCTAGTTCATCGATCGCGCTCAGGATTTCTTCCCGACAAGTTCTCCAATACCCGCCTGCCATATTGCTATCCTACAGTTGCCCATGCGTCCATGCTGGTGGATTATCGATTGACGCCGTGACCGATGGCCTGTGCCCTGTCGCACTCATTTCTCGTGTCTCCAAGGGTTGCACCGCCTGCATGGCATCTGGAAATTGCCCTTGGTGCTCGTGCTGCCTCGTGACAATGGAACGACGTCGCACCCGCCTCGGGCTTTCTGTTTGCTCCAACGCTATGGCACCGCTGCATACATATTAAACGTTGCGGTTTTCGAGACCAGTAGCGCGGCGCGCATTGCGCGATGATCAGACAGGAGCGAGTTCGAATGGAACACCAGGTTGCTATCGCCACCATCTGTGCCGCCTTCGCCTTCGGGGTGCTGGCCCAGTTCATCATCTCCCAGAAGGCGATGCGAATTACCCTCTACCTGGTCGCCATTCCAATAGTGGTCTCGCTGGCGATCGTCGCAGTGCATCTGCGCTGGTACCGATAAGGAGCCTGGGGAACATGCCCAGAGCATCGATGCGGGGACTTCTCGCCAAGGATCTTGCGATCATCCGAATAGGTGATGACGACGAGTGGGGGATGGACCGCAACGACGGCATCGGCGGTTCCGAAGCCGGCTCGGTGCTCGGCCTCAACAAGTACCACAGCGCGATGGATCTCCTCCAAGAGAAAGTAACGCGAACCCCGTTTAGGGAATTTACCGAAGCCCAGCAGCTGCGCCTCGATGTCGGACACGCCCAGGAAGCGCTGGTGCTAAAGACCTTCGCCCGCCGGGAACTCGATCTCACCTACACCACATCCTTCGAGGATCTCGAAGCTACCGATGTCCTCGCTCACCTGAGCGACTACCTCTTCGTCAACCTTCGCTTCAAGTTCGCCTTCGCCCATATCGATGGCCTCTACCGCCTCGGCGACGAGATTGGCATCGCAGATGCCAAGACCTCATTCCGCGAGCCATGGACCGAGGTCCCCGAGTACTACATCGCTCAGCTCGCCCACTACAACGCGATCCTGGGATGCAACGTTGGATATATCGCGGCGATGTTCCAGGCTCCGCCCTATCCGGTTCCCATGGAGTACCGCTTCGACTTCACCCCGGACCAGCTCCGGCTGGTAATGGCTGCCGAAGCGATCTTCTGGAAGTGCGTCACCGATATCCGCTCTGGAACAAGCGTCAGCGAGAAAGAACTTGCCGCCCTCGAATCCCGGCTCGGCACCCTTGGAAAAGAGTTCATCTCGGGAATCGACACCAGTGCCACCCAAGCCGTCGAAGGGTCCGAGACCATCACCGTCACCGACAGAGACGTCGAGCTCCTCCTGCGCTATCAGGAACTCAAGAGCCAGTCCCGGCTCCTCTATGCCGAGATCGACGCCATCGCCGAGAATCTCAACCGGCGCGCGGATTCCCCCAACATCTCATTCGTCGCGCCCGACGGCACGGAACTGGCGAAAAAGACATCGGTATCCACTCAAAACCTGGATCGCGACGCGATGGTCGAAGCCGGGATACCCATACAGGAGTTCTATACGACAACATCGAAAAGCCGCCTCACCACGACCAAGGCGCTCGCCAAGCTTTCCAGCCCGCCCCGCCAACCCGAGACAGCGCGAAGAGGAGTGGGAATGAGATAGCTCCGCCCCGCCCGTCGATCCCCTGATGCCACGCCCCGCCAAAGCCAGGCCTGACGAGAAATCGCCGCCGACGCTCCTGCGCCCGCCATGAGTTCCGTGTGTCTACATGGATGACAGCCGATCGCAAGATCAGAACCAAATAAAGAAACGAAGTGCACCAGAGTAATGATTAGGGCCAATGAAGAACAGATGGCAGTCGCCGATGCCGTGGCATCCGCCGATAAGAGAGTCATCGCGATCAACGCCTTGGCGGGCACCGGCAAGACCACTACCTTGACCCTGCTCGCCAAAGGCCCCCTGGCGCGAACAAAAATACGCTATATCACCTTCAACTCCCGCGCTGCCGCAGAAGCCCGCCGCCGTTTCGGCCCCAACACTACCGCCACCACCGCACACTCCCACGCCTGGCATGCTCTCTATTCCAAGAGCACCAAGACCATGGCCGAAGTATTCGGAGCCCGCCTCACCCATTCGAGCCTCTTTGGGGAGATGGCCCAAGCCGCAGCAGATGATGCCCGCCTCCGCAGATCCTTCGCAACAGCAGCAAGATC
>JAKASN010000256.1 GCA_021819025.1 Actinomycetes bacterium
GCCCTTGCAAGGGCGCTGATCACCGATCCCGAGATCCTCATACTCGACGATGCAACTTCGGCGGTGGACTCCATTACCGAGAGCGTAATCAATGATTCATTGCGGGCTTTTTCCGAACACCGTACCGTTATCGTGATCGCGCATCGACGCTCGACCCTCTCTCTCGCGGAGAGGATCGTGGTCCTCGACCAAGGAAAGGTAGCAGCGATTGGGAGCCATGAAGAGTTGCTTGAGGGGAATCGCATCTATCAGCGCCTCGTCTCTACGACCAGTGACGCGCTATTGGAGGAGCCGCAGTCTACCGAAGAGTCGTTAAAGCCGACCGTTGCTTTGACGGCGGTGGCGCCCCGGGTGGCGATGGAATCCAACGCGCGCCTCCGCAACGTGACGCGGGGTTCGGGATCTCTCAACGGTCCGGGTGGCGCACCGCTCACCGCAACCGAGGAGCTCCTTCGTGCCATGGAAAAGCTGCCTCCGGAGACCCGCGACCCCCGGGTCGATGAAGCCGCCGTGACCGGTCCGGCGCGAGATTTTTCGTTTTGGAGCTTCATCAAGCCGTTCAAGCGAGGTCTCGTTGCGGGCCTCCTGCTTTTGACCGCAGATACCCTCGCGAGCTTGGCAGGGCCAGCTTTGATCCGTTCTGGGATTGACAGCGGGGTGGTGGCAAAATCCTTCTCGGCTATCGAGTTTGCCGCGTTGGGATATTTCGCAGTGACCCTGGTGGATTGGGCAGTGGTCTTCGCACAATCGCGGGTCACCGGGATCACTTCGGAGCGCATTCTTTATGCGCTCCGCCTGCGCATCTTTTCCCATCTGCAGCATCTCGGCCTCGACTATTACGAATCGGAGATGTCTGGACGCATCATGACCAGGATGACGACCGATGTCGATGCGCTCTCGAACTTGCTGCAAACTGGCTTGTCCAATGCCGTGGTGAACGTGCTGAGCTTTCTCGGCGTGGCGATAGTGATGGTAGTGATAAACGCCCAGCTGGCCCTAGCAGCTCTTTGGGTGATGATTCCGTTGGCACTAGCCACCTACTGGTTCCAGCGAAACTCCCAGCGGGCCTACAGACTGGCGCGCGAGCGAATCGCAGCAGTAAACGCGAACCTGGCAGAGGGTCTTTCTGGCGTTCGGGTGACCCAAGCATTTCGTCGGGAAGGTCGCAACTCCGCAGAGTTTGAAGAGCTCTCCAAGGGCTACCGAGATTCCCGCGTGAAAGCGCAGCGTCTCGTGGCGATTTACTTCCCGTTTGTTCTCTTTCTGTCTGATGTTGCTTCGGCTTCGGTACTTGGCTTTGGCAGTGGCCTGGTGGGGCGGAACCAGTTGACGGTTGGAGCAGCAATTGCATTTACTCTCTACATCGACCAGCTCTTTTCTCCCATACAACAACTCTCGCAAACTTTTGACCAGTATCAGCAGGCGCAGGTTGCAGTGATGCAAGTAGGTCGGCTGATGCGGATTCAGCCGAATACCCCCTTGGCTGCGCATCCTCGACGAGTGGACAAGGTTAGCGGTCACATCGAATTTCGCGAGGTGAGCTTTAGCTATTCGGATGAGTCCAACCTTGCACTCGATGGTTTCAACATCGATATCGCAGCCGGTGAGTCCGTAGCTCTGGTGGGAGCTACCGGTGCGGGGAAGTCGACGGTTGTCAAGATGATCGCACGATTTTACGATCCCTCTCGGGGCGCAGTGTTGGTCGATGGTATCGACTTGAGGGAGATGGAGATGGCTTCTTTGCGTAGCAAGATTGGCTTTGTGCCCCAGGAGCCGTTCTTATTCTCAGGAACCGTGGCGGAGAACATTGCATTTGCCGCCGATGGCATCTCGATGGCAGCGATCGAGGCCGCAGCCGCTGCGGTGGGTGCGGATGAATTTATCTCCAAATTGGAGGGTGCCTACAACTACCAGGTGAGCGAGAGAGGACGGGCACTCTCACTTGGCCAAAAGCAGCTCATTGCCCTTGCTCGCGCCTATGTTGCCTCACCGGCGATTTTGCTACTCGATGAAGCAACTGCAAATCTCGATCTTGCCACCGAACGTCGCGTCTCTGAAGCGATGCGTGTCTTGACGGGTGGACGTACCTCGGTGCTTGTCGCGCACCGCCTTCCCAGCGCCGCGATGGCCGATCGGATCATCGTTGTCGCCCATGGCAAGGCGGTGGAGTCGGGCTCTCATAGCCAATTGCTCCGATCGGGTGGAATCTATGCCGAGATGTGGGAGAGCTTTTCGGAGGCTTCCTCCGTGGCGTGAAATGTCAAAGGCGTCAAGAAGGACGCTTTTGCTTGAATTGGGATAGATTTTGGGCCCCGTTTGGTTGCAGTAGTTCACAAGACATGGAGGAAATATTGCAACCGGGTGATTTAGTCGAAGACTTCGAGCTTGCTGACCAGTATGGAGTGAGTCGGCGCCTCAGCGAACTTCTTTCTGAGGGTTCGGTGGTACTTTTTTTCTATCCCGCAGCGATGACCAAGGGGTGTACCGCAGAAAGCTGTCACTTTCGTGATCTTGGTGCTGAGTTCAAGAAGCTGGGTGCGCAGAGGTTGGGAATCAGCCGTGACCCGGTGGCAAAGCAGCACAAGTTTTCTGAACTGCACGGATTCGACTATCCTCTCTTATCAGATCCCGATGGTCAGGTCGCAGAGATCTTCGGGGTGAAGAGAAAGCTCGCCATCACTGGAGTGAAGCGGCACACCTTTGTGATCGGTGAAGATTCCAGGCTCCTCAAAGAGATCAGCTCAGAGTTTAATATGTCTGCCCATGCAGATAAAGCCTTGGAGTTCCTCACTTTGATACGTGGATGACTGCTGCGGTGTCACTCGTTTGGTTTTTCTGGTTCCACTAGTGGGTCGGTAGCCAGTGCTGATAGGGCACACCTCGGGAGAGCTTCAGAGCGGAAGCGATGACCAGTAGTTCTCTAATCCCTTGGCCGAGAAGGGCCGAGGCGATGCCAAGGCCCGTGGCGTGATAGCTTCCTAAACGTAGAGGGATTGCCCTGTCAAGTCCGGGCCGATGGTTGCTAATTCGAACAAATGTTCGATATACTCTTGCTATGGCAAAGTTAGCATTGGCTGATCTCAAGGCTTTCACGAATCCACAGACCCTAGCGATCAACCAGACTATTGAAGTCTCTCCGGTCTTCGGGAAACTTCTCCCAGGTGCTTCTTTAAAGAGGGGGTCGGTTGGTGTTTTGAGAGGGACTCTTGGAAGCGGGGCCACTTCGTTATTCTTCTCGCTGATATCGACTCCGACTAAAAAGGGAAGTTGGGTCGCTTTGGTGGGACTGGGGAATCTCGGCTTTGCCAGTGCCCAAAGTCACGGAGTCGACCTTTCCAGGCTGGTAAGCGTTGCTTGTGCCATTCCGGATCTACCTGAGGTGGCCTCCATCATGTTGGACGGCTTTGACATCGTGGTCATGCGGGCCTCAGTTGACGCCACCAGAGCGCGAAAGCTCGCCGAGAAGGCAAGAAGACAGAAGTCTATTTTGCTGGTTCTCTCTGAGACGGGCTCGTCCCAATGGCCAGGATCTTGTGACTTTTCTATTAATGTGCTGCGTTCAATCTGGCACTCGGATACTGTGGCGCCCTTGTCGCGCCACAGCCTCGTGCTCAAAGTGGAATCTGAAAAGTGGGGATCGGCGAGAACTTCTGAGTTGACGGGGATATGAGGCGACTTAAAAGAGGAGGCGACCTTTTCGAGGCGCTTGATTCAAGCGCCTCCTCCAGGGTCTTGGCTCTCTCGGTGCGTTCCTGGCCCTTCATATCTCGAGGGGTCTCCTCGTCTTCTCCGGCGGTGGTGGTTTCGGATCGTCGCGTGGTGGCAGCTACTCCGCCAGCAATGCGCCTGGGGATTTCGATAGGAGATAAAGCTCAGGCGGCTTTACAGAGGTCTTCGGAGCTGGAGATTATTGCAGCCGACTTCGAAGCTGAGCTACGCAGTTTTGAGAGAGTTGTCGGAGTTATTGAGGACTTTTGCCCAGAAGTAGAGGTATTTGCTCCAGGCAGTTGTGGTTTCGATATGAAGGGGCCTACGAAGTATTTTGGTGGAGAGCATTTGCTTCTGGAAAAGCTTTCCGAAGCGCTCTGTGCCCTTGAGTTCGAATCTCATGTTGAGATGGAAAAATGGACCGTCGATCAACCTCGAGGTCCCTTTGCCTCTCGCACTTGCCTCGATCTGCTTCCTAACGGAAATGGCCTTAACCCACTCGTGGGAACCTGGTATTGCATTGGGGTGGCAGATGGGATCTTTGCTGCCAAGATAGCGTCTGGGTATGGCGTGGCGGTCAAGCCTGGATTCACTAGGGAATTTCTTCGGGGCTTTCCTGTCGAAATCTTTGGGGAAGGCGATGACGTGAAGACTCTTAAGGGGTCCGGAATTGAGAAAGTGGCAGACCTTATCTCGCTGC
>JAKASN010000257.1 GCA_021819025.1 Actinomycetes bacterium
GGCTTGGTGTCTGGAGCCACCAGGGTACGAATCGTCGTGGCGCGGTCTGCGGCCGATATTCCCGTGGTTGTTCCATGTACCGCATCGACGGTTACGGTAAAAGCAGTGCGCTGGGATTCGGTGTTCTCATGTACCATCAGCGGTATCTCAAGTTCGTCAAGCCTCGCTCCGGTTAGCGATATGCATATCAAGCCGGAGGTGTGATCGAGATAGAACGAGATCGCTTCTGGAGTTACAAACTCCGAAGCCATGATGAGATCGCCCTCGTTCTCGCGATCTTCATCATCGACCACCACGACCATTTCGCCTCTGGCGATGGCCGCAATGGCCTCGGGGATCGATGCTAACGCCATAAAACTCCTACTTCCTTAGCGAGGGCGCAACTGCGACTTAGCGCGATAGCTTCCCTAATTGCGCGGAGATCATCGTCGCCACGTGCTTGGCAATGATGTCAAACTCCAGGTTTAGCGTGTCGCCCGCCCTCTTGAGACCTAGTGTAGTTACCTCGGCGGTGTGGGGGATAATCGCCGCTTCAATCCAGTGCTCTCCCGTCGCGGCGATGGTAAGACTCACCCCGTCGATGGCGATGGAGCCTTTCTCTACCACGAAATTGTCAAATCCCTCGGCGTAAGAGACCCGCAGTCGAGGCGCAGCATTTACCACCGTGCCAGTGGTATCGACGTGTCCGAGAACCATGTGACCACCAAAGGCGTCCCCCACCAACATCGGGCGCTCCAAATTGACGCTTTCGCCCTCTTTGAGGGACCCCAAATTTGTACGTAAGAGCGTCTCGCTCACCACCTCTACCGAGAAACTTTGCGCTTCGAAACCCACCACGGTAAGACAACACCCGTTGACCGCGATCGACTCGCCAAGCTGAAAAGTTCCCTGTGAACCTGGCCATTCAAAAACGAACCTCGCTTCTGTGCGAGCAAGGAACGCACCCTTGGCCTCCACTAATCCTGTAAACACTTCGCCCAGCTCCTTTATTGCCATAGCAACCCCGGGCCCCAAACGGCCGGGGCACCATGGTTATCACTTGATTAACTGAACCTCAGCTCGCCAGGGAGATTCGTCCGCCCGCGATAGAAGGCGTCGAACTCTGTGGGTCGTCTCCCTTCGACTTGGAGCAGGTCAATGCGCAAATAACCTTCGCCGCAGATCACCAACCCCGCCACGAGAGATCCCGGAGGGGCATTTGTGGCCCCAACGACTTCACTGGGCACCGATGCGGCGTCAAGGGCCCTGGCGCGAATGACCTTGACCCGAAGCGAGTCCAAGAGACACCACGCCCCACCAAGGGCGACTTGGCGCGCGATGTTGGTGGCATCGCGAGAAAAATCAATCCTCAGCTCCTCCCGGGTGATCTTGCTGGCATAGCTGGCCTCTCCGGCTTGTTGGCGCGGTGACAAAAAGGCGCTCTGGGCAGTTTCAAGATGGGTGATGAGTAGCTCGGCGCCGACTTCAGCGAGCTCGCCGCGCAAGGAGAGCGCCGTCGCTTCGCTGCCGATGGGAACCTCGCGCCAGGCAAATACCGCTCCTTGGTCGAGCCCCGGAGCAACTTCCATGAGCGAGACGCCGGTGACCCTGTCGCCGGCTAGAAGCGCCCTCTCCACCGGCGCCGCCCCCCTCCAGCGCGGCAGGAGCGAGAAGTGAATATTGACAAAGGGCGCCTGGGCGAGGATCTCCTCGCGCAGCAGTCTCCCATAGGCCACCACGACGCCGAGCTCAAAGCGAAAGTCCTTTAACTCTTCAGGTTCAAAGACCACCGCGATCCCGCCATCTTTGGCGACTTGGGCCACTGGTGTGGGCAAAAGCGAGGCGCCCCGAGATCGGCGAGCATCCGGCTTGGTGAGAACCACCACCGGCGCCATATCCGCGGCGATGAGCCGACTGAGCACCAGCGCTGCCTCCTGGGGTGAGCCAAGAAACGCCGTAGAGGGTCGGTCGTGGAGACGGGCAAACCTGGGATCCAAAGACCCAGATCCTACTTCTTGCCCAGCGCGATACGCCGAAGATCCTTTTTGGCGGCCTTCAATTGCTCCTCGTCAAGCCTCTCCACCAGGAGTACCCCGTTGAGGTGATCCACCTCATGCTGAAAGACTCTTCCGAGCAGTTCATCACCCTCGACGGAGATAGCATTTCCATCCAGGTCGATTCCCTCAAGGTGCACTACCTTGGGACGCACTATCGGCCAAAAAAGTCCCGGGACACTTAAGCACCCCTCCTCATAAGTCCATTCCCCGCTCGAATCGGTAATTTCTGGGTTGAGTACCACCCGTGGGCCTTCGCCGATGTCGAAAACAAAGATCTTCTTTGCGATGCCGATCTGGTTGGCAGCCAGTCCTACGCCTGGGGCTTTGTGCATCACCTCGATCATTTCATCACAAAGCTTTCTGATGGCGCCATCAATATTGCTCACGCTTTGGGTCTTCTGTTTGAGAACTGGGTCGCCATAGATTCGAATCGGGTAATTGGACACGCTTATCAAGCATAATTTCCCCGCAGGCGGAAACACCTGCCTACTTTAGCCACACCAGTGGAGCGAAGCGCATTTCTCAGAAGTAAAAAGGGCGAAGAGCCGTAGGCTCAACCATGCTCGGGAGCACTCGCGAGCACAATATGGCCAAACTCACCTCCGGTGGGGCCGAAACTAGCCTAAGTTAAACGAGGCACCATAAAACACTCATTTTTCGAACCGAAAGACAAATCCCGTGAGCAATACCGCCGAACTGGCGCGGGCCTTCTACAAGGCATACGAGCCGATCCACTCCTCGATCTATTTCGTCTCGGCCGCCAACGAGCACTTTCAAGAGATCGGGTTGCGCCCCGGGTGGATGGGATATTTCGCATCCCGCAGCGCTCCGATGGGTGCCGTTGGCCCCGAAGTCGTAGCTGCAACCTTCTACTCGTTTGCGCCCACGCTAGTCGCCAAGTACATACCCATAGCTTGGTCGCTTGCTCCTCCTGAGGCGGTTACCTCGGCCCGCCTTAGCGCGGTGAGCGAAATGCTGGCGGCGGTACTTGACAACTTTGAGATTGGCGAAATTACCAAGCTCATCGAGCTATTGGAACCCATCGCCTTAGATCTAGCCCTCGAAGGGCATCCCCTTTTCGCGGGACATCGCAGCGTTGCGCTTCTAGAGAATCCCCAGGTGAGGCTATGGCAGATCCTCACCCTCTTTCGTGAACACCGCGGCGACTCCCACTTGGCGTGCTTGGCAAGCGTGCCCCTCTCTGGCGTAGAGGCCAACCTCATACACCACCTCGACGGACGTGCCCCTAAAGAATTTTTGACGCGTGCGCGCGGTTACGGAGAAGAGGATTGGGCACGAGCCGCTGCGCGGCTGGCCGAAAGGGGCCTGGTAAATGAAGATGGCTCCGCACTCACCGTCGAAGGTGTGGAACTCAAGCGCACCATCGAAGCCGACACTGATCGACTTGCCTCGCAAGTTCCCGCCGCGCTGTCACCAGAGCAATCCGAAACCGTGATCGCCTCGCTGGGAAAGATCGCCCACGCGCTTCAAGAACACCACGGCCTGACTTTCTAGCCGAGGCCGACACCACGACTCAGTGACCGCTAAATCTCGTCTGGATCGACGTGGATGACAACCTCGGAACGAAGACCCTTCAGCCCTAACAAATAACGCGCCAGCACGTCGCTGTTGGGCGCCTTGATCACCATCTTCTCATCCGATAAGACCACCACTTCGACGTCGGCGAACTCTCCTGAGGCGTCTTGGTCCACGATAAGCAAAGCGTGTGCCGCGAAGGCCTTGACCCCTTTGCCTTTGACAAGTGCCAGGGCACTATAGGGAGGGAGCCCGAGCTTGCGCCGGGTGTTGCGGTCAATCGCGAGCATCGCTGCGGGCTTGGCTGCGCTAATAGCTCCCAAGAGCTCGGAGTCCGGCTCGCGGGTTTGCACAAGAAGGCGTGCCCGAGCCACGTCCAGCGCGGGATGGTTCCCCTTCACCAGGAGCACCGCGGACTTGTACCAGGCGCGAAAGAGTCGATTTACCGCGGCAAAACTTGACGAGAATTGATACTGGTCAAAATCTACAAAAGCCAGCGCACTGGCGCGCACCACCCGGGTTAGCGCGGCCTCAGTGGCCACCACGATGGGCGAAGTTCTTAGCGCGTCGGCCGAGGTCGATTCGTCGATGAGATCGGCGTGTACTCCCAGCGTGGCGAAGATCTCATCAGCGATTCTCGTGGTGCCCACGGTTACCGGCGAGATCGAGGTGCTCTTGCAGTTTCCACACGCCGGCGGAGTGCGCAATCCACAGCCGGGACAAACAAGGCCTCGCGGAAAGAGCCTCTCGTAGGCCTGGCGCGCGCGATCGGTGCGAAAGTGGTAGTGATGCAGAGCTGGGGGAGCCGCCTCGCGTCCGGGTTCGAGATA
>JAKASN010000258.1 GCA_021819025.1 Actinomycetes bacterium
TTGTCTACTCGCATCGCTCCACCTGGCTGCATTCCATCGCGGCTTCATCGGCGGCCTCGTTGGGGCTTGCAACCGCCGATCGCGCTTTAGTGGTGGTGCCGATGTTCCACGCCAATGCCTGGGGCATCCCCTATGCGGCATGGATGGTTGGCGCTGACCTGATCATGCCGGGAAGATTTCTCCAAGCGGCGCCCTTGGCAGAGATGATAAGCACTCTCTCGCCTACCATCGCCTCTGGAGTTCCGGTAATTTGGAATGACCTTCTTCACTATGCGGAGTCACATGCAGTGGACTTCTCATCCCTTCGCTTGCTTTGTGCGGGAGGTTCCGCAGTGCCGCGGAGCCTTATCGAGGCGTTTCGCGATCGCCATGAGATCTTCCTCACCCAGGGTTGGGGCATGACCGAAACCTCACCGCTTTGCACCCTGGCTATTGCACCGCCTGGTACTGCTCCCGAGCGCGAGATTGACTACCTCATGACTGCGGGCCGGCCGGTGGCTGGGGTGAGCATCAGGATCGTCGACGCTGAGGGCAACGTCGCTCCTAACGACGGCAAGTCCCTGGGAGAGATCGAGGTGAGCGGGCCTTGGATTACTGCGAGCTACTTCAAGGTGCAACGTCCCGAGAGCTTCGACGACGGTTGGCTACGGACTGGAGACATGGGAACTATCGATGGCGAAGGATACTTGAGAATTACCGACCGCACCAAGGATGTCATCAAGTCAGGTGGCGAGTGGATCTCTTCAGTGGAGTTGGAGAATACCATCATGGCCCATCCGCTCGTCTTCGAAGCTGCGGTGGTCGCGGTTCCGGATGCCAAATGGGACGAACGCCCGCTGGCATGCGTGGTGCTCAAGCCGGGCTCCACGCTTTCGGCGCAAGAACTCTCGGAGTTTCTCCTCGACAAGGTGGCGCGATGGTGGCTCCCCGAGCGTTGGAGCTTCGTTGATGAGATCCCCAAGACTTCGGTGGGAAAGTTTGACAAGAAGGTACTTCGCAACCTCTATGCTGAGCACAAAC
Source organism: Actinomycetes bacterium (assembly GCA_021819025.1). Lineage (GTDB taxonomy): Bacteria > Actinomycetota > Acidimicrobiia > Acidimicrobiales > Acidimicrobiaceae > Acidithrix. The sequence continues at coordinate 1,021 of JAKASN010000258.1, forward strand.
TCCAAGTCACCGAAGTGTCTAGAGCCTAGTTGGCCAGAGCGAGAGGCGTTGGGAAACCCTCTCGGGGCGACGTGGCTCTGCGCTGGTCGGTCTGGCCCGAGGCGCATCTCCTCGGTGGGTTACCGGAGTTGGTGATCGAGCGCGCCTCCCCAAATCGCCTCCGCTACCGCCCCGCTAACACTTCTGCCTCGCACCTCGGCAACCTCACTCGCCGGTTACGGCAATGAAGGTGCTGCCCCATGCGTCGGCGGTGACAAGGCCGATGGGGCAAGTCGTACTCTACTCGATGCGTCGCGGGGTAACTGGGTTGGCACCCGATGCTCCTCATGGGCTCGCGTCTACTTCGTGCGGCGCCACGATGGGAATATCGAGCTGCAGCGGTTTGGACAAACTCAGAAGTCTTTTTTTGCGCAAGCCATCCCGGTGTCTGTGAGGTCTCGAGGTGCTAGCGATGTTTGAGAGTCAAGCCTCCATCGACCACGACGACCTGACCAGTCATGTATTTAGCGTTGATAATTCCCCAGGCGACTTCGGCGATGTCTTCGGGTTTCGCGCTACGTTTAAGGGGCGCTTTAGCAGAGACATTGGCTCGAATCTCTTCCCAATCCTTGGTCCAGGGTGTGTCGACGAGTCCCGGAGCAATGGCGTTGACCCTGATTTTGTCCCCGATGGAAGCTGCGAGAAGCACCGTGAGGTGATTGACGGCTGCTTTGGAGACCGCATAGGGTAGTGACGATCCCGTGGCGCGTAGGCCGGCGATAGAGGAAATGTTGATAATCACCCCCTCGCGCTTGGCGAGTGCGGAGCGCGCTGCGCGCGAAGTCCACCAGGTGCCCATCAAGTTGGTACTCATGACGCGGTCCCAGACTTCGTCGGTAGCTGCCTCGAGATCCCGGTGGGCGATCACTTCGGTATAGCCGGCGTTGTTCACTAGCACGTCAAGACCCCCTTCGACACTTTCGATCTCGGCAAGCACTTGGCGCATTTCTTGCTCCTCGGTCACGTCTGCACGTCGGTAGATGAAGTTCTTGCGCTCGCGCTCAAGACGCTCTCCGATGATTGGGCTGTGTGCAGAGGTGATATAGGTGCGGTAGCCCTCCTCAGCGAGGCGCGCCGCAATTGCTAAGCCGATACCCGAGGTGCCTCCAGTGACCAAAGCGACCAACATGGCATTTCCCTTCCAGCGGAGCCCGATGCCCCTTTTGTGATAGTAACAGTAGCTGCTCGTCGCTGGCGAGAGTTGAAGAGCTCCTCTCAATCGGCGGGGTGAAAGACTGAGGTAGCACCCATGCGAGGTCACCATAGCGTGTCGAGATGTGGCGCAGAATCTCCTTTTGGGCTCACCTCACCCATAGCGAGATTTGTCACTGCAATTGTCGGGAAGGGGGTCGCCTTGGCGCCTGTGATGCGCCTTGGTGGCTGCGGAATAAGTTGGCTAAGCTTTCTCAAGTCGGGAGCGTAGTGAGCGAGGGTGGATTCATGCTGGCCAGAAGTGATGTGGAAAGCTCGATTGGCAAGCTCGAGGCACTGATCGATGCTTTGGAGGACCTTGGCTACCAGCATCTGCTTGGAGCGGATCCTGCCAGTGCTGAGGTTACCCTGACCCTGGAAAAGGCTCTTTCCAGGGCTTTGCGCGCCCTTCATAAGGCGCGCCACGACCTCGGTGCACTCGCGCAGTTGTGCGAATGATCGAGTAGGGGTGACCGCACCAAGGCAACTTCGCGGAGTTGGGTAGGGAAACGTGACAGGAGGAGACCATGAACTCTCAAGAGGGATTGCCTAAGATCGTCGAAGGGGAGCTGCTTCACGGCGTCGACGAAGCGGTGTGCGCCTCGAGTAATCTCAGCGCCTTCGCCCATTGGCTAAGTAGCAGTTGCGGCCTGGATTTTCACGACTATGCGTCGCTGTGGCGTTTTTCCGTTGAAGAGTTGGAGAGATTTTGGGCGCTTTGGCTCTGCTATTATGACCCTCGATTTGCCTCCACCGAGTTGGGGAAGAGCGCGATTTCTGGGGTGGGGTTCGATCCCACCTTGGTGCTTTCCTCACATCGCCAGCCCAAGGTGCGGTGGTTCGAAGGCCTTTCGCTCAACTACGCAGAATATGCCCTTGCCGCCGGGAGCGACGAGACTGCGCTAATCGCCTATGACGAGGTTGGGCGCATTGAACTTAGCTACGCGCAACTCTATCGCCAGGTGGCGCTCTTGGCGGCATATTTGCGCGCCCTCGGAGTCGCCAAGGGGGACCGTGTCGCTGCCTATCTCCCCAATGGGCTCTTCGCCCTGGTGGGGTTCTTGGCCAGTGCCTCCATCGGAGCGATATGGTCGTCTTGTTCGCCGGACTTCGGAGCCACGGCGGTAGTGGATCGTTTTGCCCAGATTGAACCCAAAGTGCTCCTCGCGGTGACCAGCTACGGATACGGTGGAAGGCGCTTTGACCGACGGCGTGACTTGGCCGAAATCGTTGCGGCTCTCGACGGTTTGGCCGCGGTGGTCCTCGAGCACGGAGAAGATGAGTTGGTGCTGCGGGAAAATCTCGAGGTCGGCAACTTTTCCAAGGTGGTGTCGGCCGAAGGGGCCGAGGTGGAGTTGGAGATAGTGAAGGTTGAATTCTCCCACCCTTTGTGGATACTCTACTCCTCCGGAACCACCGGCCTCCCCAAGGCGATTGTCCAAAGCCATGGTGGGATCCTGCTTGAGCACAGCCGGGTGCTCTCGCTGCACTGTGACCTACGCGTCGGGGACAGGTTCTTATGGTATACCACCACGGGTTGGATGATGTGGAACTTCCTTATTTCGGGACTGCTGGTGCGTTCTGCAATAGTACTTGTCGACGGTTCGGTAGCCTTTCCTGATCTCTATCGCCTCTTTGAGATCGTCGCGAGAGAGAGGGTGAGCTTTTTTGGCACCAGCGCCCCATTTATCAATGCTTGCGCTAAGGCCGGGATCGTCCCGCGAGAGCGTTACCAATTTGACAACCTGAGGACCCTGGGATCTACGGGTGCCCCGCTATCCCCGGAGGGATTTGGTTGGATATATGAAAATGTATCGCCATCGCTGCAGGTGGCATCCGCAAGCGGAGGAACCGATGTATGCACGGCCTTTCTCGCCTCATCTCCGTGGCACGAGACCCGCGCAGGCGAACTCGCCTGTGCGACTCTGGGTGCCAACGTCAAGGCCTTCGACGAAGAAGGTAAAGAGGTAATTGGCGAAGTTGGTGAACTGGTGATCTGCGATCCCATGCCGTCGATGCCGGTGTTTTTTTGGAACGATCCCAGCGGCGAGAAGCTCTACCAGGCCTACTTTGCTACTTACCCTGGAGTCTGGCGCCACGGCGACTGGATCAAGATCAAGCCCACCGGAGCCGCAGTTATTTACGGGCG
>JAKASN010000259.1 GCA_021819025.1 Actinomycetes bacterium
GGTGGCGGTGATAATTCTCGCTGTGGTGCTTTCGGTGGTGCAGTTGCTGCGAAAACCCCCCAAACCGGCCTTGGCAATCTCCATGGCGAGTTCCTCGGTAATACCAGGTACCCCGCCGTCTTTGCCTTGGCCATCCCAAGGTGCCGCGGATATCGGAGTACTGGGGATCGGATCGCTGGGCAACCACGGCCAGAACGGCCCCATCGGCCTCGCTTCGGTGGCCAAGATCATCTCCGCGCTGGTGATCATCCACGACCATCCTCTGGCGATCGGACAAAACGGGCCGACGATTACCGTTGGTTCAAGTGACGTGGCGACTTATCAGAGCATGCTCGCCGCGCAAGATTCGGTAATGCAGGTGGTGGCGGGGGAGCAGCTCACCGAAGTTCAAGCTCTCGAGGCGCTTCTGATCCCTTCGGCGGATAACGTCGCCACGATGATGGCCAACTGGGATGCCGGATCGGTGCCGGCTTTTGTGGCCAAGATGAACGCCATGGCGCGCAGTCTCGGCATGACCGGGACCCACTATACCGACCCCTCGGGCCTCGATAACAACACCGTGGGTACCGCACCGGACCAGCTCGTCGCAGCAGCAGCGCTGCTGGCAAACCCGGTGCTCGCCCAAATCGTGGCCATGCCCCAGGCGACTCTGCCCATCGCTGGCGTGGTCTATAACGTCAACGCCCTCGTCGGCCACGACGGAATTACCGGGGTCAAGACCGGCTCCACCCCTGCGGGAGGCAACTTCGTCTTCTCGGGATCGGTGAGCCTCCCGCCATCGTCCTCGCTGCCAGCTTCGGTGACCTCGAATCCCACCATCGTGGGAGTAATCCTTGGCCAGCAGGGGTACACCCCGCTGCCGAGCGCCCTCTCCGCCGGCCAGGCTTTGCTTGATGCTTTCCGCTCGGTGCCCAAACTGGTTCCGGTGCTCACCGCGGGCGAGATCGTGGGCACCATCACCGCTCCGGGCCAGGCGGCAGTGACTGCGGTCGCCTCTAAGGCGGTTTCCATGGACGCATGGGCCGGGTTGAGGGTGACTTATCACATCATTACCAGCCATAGCTTGCCGACCTCGTTTGCCGCGGGCTACCGCGTCGGGACGCTGGTGGTGGCGATTGGCTCGGAGCGGGTAAGCGTGCCGATTACCGCGAGTGCCGCGGTGGTGGCGCCCTCGATCTCCTGGAAGCTCCGCCGCCTCTAGGGGCACTATTATTCCCGATAGGCCTAGATGCTTGGCGCCTTTGCGGGGCGTCGCGTGCCTGATTGGTGTTGGTGCATGAGAGTTTGAGGAGTAAATGAAAGTTAGAGTTCCCGCCTCGAGCGCCAATTTGGGACCGGGCTATGACACGCTGGGACTCGCTCTCTCGCTCTATCTCACCGTGGAGGTCCACGAATCCGATCGCCTGCGCGTTGAGTGCAGCGGCGCGGGAAGCGAGGTGGCGATAGACGAGAAGCACCTCGGAGTGGCGGTCGCCAAAAGCGTGCTCGGGCACCAAGAGATATCGATGACCATCGCTTCAGAGATTCCCCTCGGCAGGGGACTGGGCTCTTCAGCGGCATTGGCAGTCGCAGTGGCTGCTGCGGCGGGAGCCTATGACGCTTTTGTCGTCGCGAGTGACTTTGACGGTCATTGTGAGAATGCCGGGGCGAGCTATCTCGGGGGCCTCGTGGCTGGGGCGCGCATCGATGACTCCTGGGAACTCGTGGCGCTTCCCATCGACCCGAGAATTTCCGCGGTGGTAGTCGTCCCTAAAGTCGAGCTCCTCACCAAAGAGGCTCGTGGGGTAATTCCTGTAACCATTCCCACCCTTGACGCAGTCTTTAACCTCCAGCATCTAGCGTTTTTACTCTCTGGGCTCGCCGACATTGATCGTCTCGTTCCCGCCTATGGGGCCGATCGGATTCATGAGGCTCCCCGGGAGAAGCTCTTTCCCGCGGCAAAGGGAATAAAAGAGCTCCTCTTGGAGCATGGCGCGCATTTGGCGACCTGGTCCGGGGCGGGAACTTCGATGCTGGGGATCTTCGAGCGCGACGAGGCTGCCGAAAAGGCGGTGGTGATTCAGAGCGAACTCATTCGCGCTGAAATAGCCGCCGAAGCCCTGCACCTTGAAGTGGATCGAGAGGGATTGAGCGTTTTGGACGACAGCCAATGAGCAAGAGCTACTGGATCGAGACACTCGGGTGTGCCAAGAACGAGGTTGACTCAGACAAGCTCGGCTTTCGTGCAGCTAGCACCGGATTGCGCCATGCCGCCAAGTTGAGCGCGGCCGATGTGGTGGTAGTAAATACTTGCGCATTTATCGAAGCCGCCCGGGAAGAGTCGATCTCGGTGGTTCTAGATGCCATCGCGGTTAAAAAGCCCGGTGCCACGGTGGTGGTCACCGGATGCATGGCCGAGCGCTACCGCGGCGAGTTGGCCGCCGCCTTGCCCGAGGTCGATATCATCGCCGGCTTTGGCGAGGACTTCTTCGCCGGACTCTCCCCAGGTGATGCTAGGGAAGTGAAAATTGGGGCGACGCGGCGAAAACCCCGCGCTATCCCGGCGATGGATCTCGATGCCGGCTTTGACCTTTTGAATCTTCCCGTGGGTGCCACCAAGCGGGCCTATGGCTATCTCAAGGTGGCAGAAGGCTGCGACCGCAAGTGCGGCTTTTGCGCCATCCCGAGTTTTCGCGGAGCGCAACGATCGCGGGACTTTTATGACCTGCTCAAAGAAGCCGAGGTTCTCGGAGCGCCCGAGATCATCACCATCGCCCAGGACCTCGCCAGCTACGGCAAGGACCTCTACGGCAAAAAGCGCCTCGTGGAGCTGCTGGGGGAACTGAACGCGATGGTGCCCTGGGTGAGGTTGCTCTATATCTATCCCACCGAACTCAACGACGAACTCATCGACGCCATCGGAAGCAGCCGCGTCAACTACTTCGACCTCTCCTTGCAGCACGTCTCTCCGACGCTTTTGCGTCGCATGCGCCGGGTGGGGTCTGCGGAGAAGTACTTGGAGCGCATCGCATCGATCCGCGCCAGCTATCCCGAGGCGGTCTTTCGCAGCAACTTCATCGTTGGCTATCCCGGGGAGACCGAAGAGGACCACGACCTCTTGTTGGAGTTTCTCCGCGAGGCGCGCCTCGACTGGGTGGGCTTCTTCGCTTTTTCCGATGAAGTGGGCACCTTTGCCCATAGCCTCGATGCTCACCTCGACGCAGGCTTGGTCACCGAGCGCTTGGGTGAAGCGAGCGAAGTGGCCGATCCCATCATCGCTGCCAAGCGCGCCGCCCAAGTTGGGCGTAGTCTAGAGGTGTTGATTCAAAGCCCCGGAGTAGCGAGATCCTATATGGAATCACCAGAGATCGATGGAATCATTCAAGTGCCTAAAGACCTCGTTACCGGCAAGCTTTACACTGTTAATGTGAGAGATTGCGACGGCATCGATTTGATCGCCTCGTTGAGTGAGAAGGCAAGTTAGCCGTGAATAGTTCCACCTTTGGGCCTAGCGCCATCGCGACGCCAGCCAATCTCATTACCGCGCTTCGCGTCGCACTCACTCCGGTGATTGCGGTTATGGTTCTCTCTCATGGCACCACTGCAGTGGGCGCCGCGCTCTGGGTCTTTGTCTCTTTGACCGATGGAGCCGATGGCTGGCTGGCGCGACGCCAAGGAGCGACGCGTTCGGGAGCGTTTCTCGATCCTCTCGCAGACAAGATCCTCGTCTTCGGAGTCCTTGGTGCCATGGTGATAAAAGGCGAGACCTGGGGACTTCCGGTGCTAGTAATGGGAGGGCGGGAGCTCTGGATGTCCTGGCACCGCGCCAAGCTCTCCCGGCGTGGCATCTCGGTTCCCGCCCGGCCCCTTGGCAAGGCGAAGACTCTTTTTCAAATGTTGGCGGTGATGGTGCTTATTACCCCTGGATTAGGGGTGATCCGCCAACCCTTCTCGGTGACTTTGATCTGGATGGCAGTCGCCTTGGCGCTGGTGTCGGGGTTCTTCTACTTTCTCGATGGGCGCCGCTACAAGTTCGCTTGAGGGCGCCGACTCTATTCCCGTCTGCTTGGCTCTCAGCAGGCGAGCCCGCTGAGAGATGACAGCGCGGCTTGTCTGGGCAGCACAACTAAACGGCTTCATCGCTTCGATGAGTCTCGACTTGGGGCGCCGGTGGTGCGAGTGGTCCGAGGAGTTGCAAAGCTGTAGGGTGGTGGAAAAAGGGGAGATCATGCGAGTTGAGATTGTCGCGGTGGGCACGGAATTGCTCTTGGGCCAAATCGTGGATACCAACTCCACCTACATCGCCACCAAGCTCGCCGAGGTGGGTCTGGACTGTCACTTTCAAACCCGGGTGGGCGATCGGAA
>JAKASN010000260.1 GCA_021819025.1 Actinomycetes bacterium
AGAGCTGGGGTGCGACTGGGGGGGTGGTGAACCGGGCGGTGGTCCTCTATGGCAAGGCGCTCCTGGATGCGGACAAAAAGCGCGTCGGGGAGACCAGGGCCATCGGCTTTGACGAAACCCTCTTCGTGCGAAAGGGCAAGTACCGGCGCCAGCAGTGGTGCACCACGGTGTGCGACGTGGGAAGCTCAAAGCTCATCGATGTGGTCGAGACCCGGGACTACACCGAGGTAGCCGCCTGGGTGAGAGAGAGGCCTGCGAGCTTCAGGGAGGGGATCCGGGTGGGGACACTTGACATGTCCAACACCTATGCCGCGGTCTTTAGAGTCACTTTGCCCGAGGCGATCCAGGTGGTGGACAGGTTTCACGTCGTTAAGCTCGCCAACGCAACACTCGATACCATCGGTCGCCGCATCCAGCAAGAGACCACCGGGCATCGGGGGCACAAGCAGGATCCCCTCTACAGATCCCGGAAGCTGTTGGTGATGAGAGAGCGGGACCTAGATGAGGCGACCACGGCACGCCTCTCGTCCCTACTTGGCCTGGGGGATCCGACCGCGGAGGTGGCTCTGGCCTACCGGGTGAAAGAAGCCCTGGCCGAGTTCTATGAGATCCCCTCGCCCGCCGAGGCTGCCGAGCGCCTCACCGAGATCGTCACTCGCATCAGCACCCCGGCCAACTCTCCCGAGCTGAGAAAGCTCGGGCGGACCCTAAAGTACTGGTTCGACAAGATCATGGCCTTCCACCAGACCCGGCTCACCAACGGCCCCACCGAAGGGCTCAACAACCTCATAAAGAGAGTGAAGCGGGTGGCTTTTGGTTTCACCAACTTCGAGAACTACCGCATCCGCGCTCTACTGTATGCCGGCAAGCCCAACTGGAGGGTGCTCGACTCCATCGTGGTGAAATAGGCCGGCTGCAGGCATTCAGTCATTAACCGCGAACGCAACCCACGGCGCCGGTGGTACCGGTGCTCTTGGCCCCGGCGTGCCCGGGTGGGCTTCTTCTTTCCCCATGCGCTTATGCACCGCGCGCACATGGGTGCGTATCGGGCCAAGAGCATCGGTTAGAGCTTCCCGGAGGATCGTTCCACATCAGAAACTGCGTACCCAACCCCGCTAAAAGCTGAAGAACCGCTAAAACCCACCGAAAAACCCAACAAAAGGTTAGAAGTTGGAGGATTTGATGGCAGGAAGCATACGCCTTGTGGCCCAGCCAGACACCTGGGAGCTCCGAGTTTTCATCGGACGAGACAGCCTCGGGAAGGTCAAGCATCGCTACGTCCGTTTCCGCGGCACCAGACGGCAGGCTGAGCGTGAACTCGCACGGCTCGTGATTGAGCAAGAGGATGAACCTGTATCGCTGATCGAGTCGGAGCTTGCTTGGAACTCCTCAACCACAATCAATGACGCGATCGCGGCGGGGTGTGAGAATGGCTGGAGTGGCCTTAGCCCAACCAAGGTTCGACACTGCCAAGAGCTCTGGGATCGACTGGTGGAAACCCGCTGAACAGGGGGCCGTCCACATCCAAGTGAAGGGAGATATTGATGCGAAAGTCAATGCGAGTGGTGGTTGGTGGAACTGTGGTCGTCGTAGTTCTTGCGGGTATTGACAGCGTGAGCGGAATCGCTTCTGTATCTTCTCCCAAAGTTGGGACATCGGGATCTCGGTCTGGCAACCAGGTCGGATCGAAGGTATCTCCAGCTGCTTCAACGTCTGCACCTCCTAGTGGTCCACGGGTACTGACCGCCACAAGTGGACCAGTTGCTCCCCTCGGGGGCTTTAAGGTTGCATTCTCGGACATCCTCACGAAGTCCGGTAGCCGTTCCTGCACCATCGGTGGTGCTGGGTCAATGGGGATCGCTGGCCCATGGTTTGGAGCATCTGCGACTGCCGCGTTCTCAACTACCGCCCAGAGGGCAGCCGACATACGTATCACGGGAACACCTGCTACCGTTAGCTCCTCGGCGATCGTGCTAGCACCTCTGGCTAAGGCGCAAGTGTGGATCATAACGACGACCCAGGACCCATCTAATCCACCTGCAAAGGGTTCGTCGCTGGCCCAACAAGACGCAAACAGCCGAGGAACCTGCTACTACAAACTATCTATCCCCAGTTCTCAGGGGAGCCCATTATCTGTAGGCGCACCGCAGACATGTCCGACGGGTTCGCCGTCATCAGTGGTTACTTACAACGTTGTTGGGGTATTGCCGCCAGTAACCCCTCAAACAAGCTTTCCACCGAGTCCTATGATGAATTCATTGGCCGGCTGAGTGTGAATTAGTTCTGCTCCGACCTCGATACTCGTGGGTATAATAAACTCCACTGCGGCTTGTGTTTGGTCGAGGGAAATCGGATGCTTGGCCCACATCTACACATGTTCCTTTCTGATTCGCGATGATACCGATCACCTTGACTGTGAATTCGCCTGAGTCAGGAACATCAGATGATCTATTCGTAAAGGGCACAACCGCTACCAGAATTAGGAGAAGCATAATCGCTATCAATGACTGTGGTTGCAGAAGTTGTTTTATGTCAATTGAGCCTGCTAACCTCTTCCTCTAGCATCTGTCAGTGCCCACGCGGCAATGTATGAGGGCGGGCCATCAAGTTCACCGTAGCGGACACCGCAACTGCACGCTTGCCGGAGAGGCGCCACCCGCTCCTGGGGTCAGATATCGAACAGGAACCTCAGCACTCGGCCGATCTCGAATAGAGGCTCCTGCCCTATCATGCCAAGGCGTGCGATCAGGCGTTCTTCTGAGATCGATTTGACATCTTCGCATTTAGCGTAGCTAATTTCGCTAAGACCTGAACTTGCGGGGTCTAGTTCTATATGTGAAGGGAGGCCCCGGTGTCGTGTAGTAGTGGGAACAACGATGATGACGCCCGCCCGACTTTCGTTAAGTGCATCGGCTGAGATCACAACAGCAGGGCGTCGCCCTGCCTGTTCTCTTCCGATAGGATCTCCGAAGTCGATCAGCCAGACTTCGCCTCTAAGCGCGCTCACTTAGATTGATCGTGTAGCGCGATACCTTCAATGGTGCGCTCTTCCTGGATACCAGACCAAGCTTCTGGGTCATTGCGAAGCTCCGAGTATCTTGTTGTCAGTTGCGAGAAGAAAACTCGTCGTTCCAGGGCGTCGGCCGCCTCGTCAAGAAGAACAGTCATGGGGCGGCCAGTAGAGGCGGCGAGACGCGCGAACCGATTCCTGGTTTCCTTGCTTACCCTAATTGTGGTACTCATGCCTATAGTATACAATTGTGTAGCCTGTTGAGGCTATCCATCGGTCTGGAGTAAGAAATCCTCTACGTGCCGTACGCCTAGGGATGACTTATGTTTTGTCGACATAGAAACCCTATAGCAAGCCGTTAAGACTATGGCTCGAGATAGCCGGTCGCTAGATTTGTATACGTGTCTACTCTGCCATTAGCTGATGGCTCAACTCTCGAAACTCGTCACAGAGGCGGAAAACACGCACGAACGCTTTGAGATCACTCGCAAGGGCCATCGTGTCGCAGTGCTGCTTGGAGCGGATGACTACGACGCATTGTGCGAGACGATCGCAGTCCTCTCGGATGCCGAGTTGCTGCGATCCCACGCCGAGGGCATACAAGCCGTTGAAGCTGGTGATGTCGTAGACGCTGACGAGCTTACGCAACTGATGCGTCAATCGAACAGGCTGCGTGGAACTGATTGACCGAGAGAAGGTGCCGGTTAGAGGTTGCCACTCCCGCAGCGCGAATGCTCGCGGAATCATTGCCACCCAAGATTGGGGTAGCTATCCTTGTTTTCCTTACTGAGGTTCTGGTCACTGAGCCAAGAAAGGTTGGAAAACCGCTTCGACCACCGCTTGACCCTGTATGGTCGGCGAGACGAGGCTCTTATCGGGTCCTGCACCTCATCGACGAAGACCAAGGCATCGTCATCGTCACTGCCATTCGACATCGAAGTGATGCATATAGGACCTGATCCGAACGCAGTCGATTCTTGGCGCTATTTGCGCATCAGGGATTCTCACCCTAGGCAGGCTAGGAAAGCCCCGACCTTCGGGGCTCATGCAACCCCAGATCTTCGGCGCCCGCCCAAGGATTATGCGCATCGTCGGGCCAGATTCACGTTGAGTTTCTATCCACCCAACTTTTCACCCAACAATTGTGTCCGAGCACGTCCCGCCCAGTCCGAGGCTATCTCAGTGCCCTTACCAGAACACCTCGATGAGCTGCAAAAATGGGATGCACTCGGACATTATCGCTACACACTCGGACAGTTTCGTGCTGGCTTACAACCAGCAGGTCATGGGTTCGAGTCCCTTAGCGCCCACCAAGTAGATCG
>JAKASN010000261.1 GCA_021819025.1 Actinomycetes bacterium
GGATGCCGAGTCAGCGCTCACCAAGGTGGCAAGACCCGACCTCACGTCGCGTCGAAGCGTTGCAACAATGGATTCCTCCCGACGATCAGACAAAGCCGCACGTTCGATGTCCAAGCGTGGCTCGCCGACTCCGGAGGCGATTGCCTGTCTAAAGAGCACCCTGGCCGAAGTCTCTCCGAGAAGTGCGTCCGAGGCGACATAGAGCGAAACTTCCTCGGCTTGGCTCGGTTCGAGCCCCCAAGTTGCGCCAAGCGTCGCGAGCAGTTCTTGTTCCTCCTCAATGAGGGCGGCAACGCGCTCGGAAATACGCTGGTATTCGCTTATCACCAGCACGTCCCCCTCGCCCATTAGTGAGAGCGGCGAAAGCGAGAACTCTGGAAAGAATGGTGCCCACGACTCCATCCCGTCGAAATATTCTCCGCTCTGGATCCGCGCAAAGACCGCCTCTAGCTCGGGAAGCTCTCGGGCTAACCTTTCCGCGTAAGCGATGTCGAGGCTATCGGGTCGGAACTCGCGCGCCGGATGTATTAGCACCTCCGAGAGAGGCGAGGTACTGCGCTGATCTGCCAAGGAAAACTCGGTGAGGCGATCCACCTCATCGCCAAATAGGTCCACCCGGACTGGACTGCTTCGATCGGCCGGAAAAACATCCAGTATCGACCCCCGTATGGCAAACTCGCCAATGGATTCGACCTGATACTCGTGGCGATAGCCGAATTCGCTGAGTCGGCGGATGACCGATTCGCTGTCGATTCTCTCGCCCAACGCAATTCGTACCGGTTGGTAGGTAAGCCAGCGCATCGCAAAGCGTTGCGCCGCTGAACGGGCAGAGAGAATGAAGATCTTGGTATTGGATTCGGGAAGATCTCGCAACGCGAGCTCGCGTAGCCAGCGGATTCGACTTCCCATCGCCTCGGCCCGTGGCGAGACGCGTTCAAAGGCAAAAGTGTCCCAGCTGGGAATTAACGCTGATCCAACGAGCGCATCGAATGCCATGAGCTCCCCCGCCAGCGCGCTGGCTTCGGACTCCGTGGGCACGATCACCACCACTTTGCTCGTGCCCGCAGCCTTACGCGCGAGAGCAGTTATTGCAGGCGCAAAGGCACTTTCGGCGATGACCAAGGAACCACTCGGCTCCTCAAGCGGTGCAAAGACCCGTGCTTTATCCAGCTGATCCAGTACGGCCTGGAGAATCGCCATATCCTGATGAGCTCCTAGTTGCCATTGAATTCATTCATCGCGACTTCGACGCCTTTGGCTAACAAGACATCGAGCGCGTCCGCAGCAAGGTTGATGGAAGTGTCGAAGGACTCCATGTCTCGAGCCGAGAGACGAGTTAGGACGTAGTCAACCACGCTCTGGGAACCCACCGGGCGCCCGATCCCGATTCTGATGCGCAAAAACTCCGACGAGCCAAAGTTTGCCACTATCGACTTCAGCCCATTGTGGCCAGCTACTCCTCCACCTGCTTTGACCCGGACCACACCGGGAGGAAGGTCGAGCTCGTCGTGCAAAACTATGAGATCCTTCGGAGTCGCAAGCTTATAGCGGCGCATCAACCCGCGAAGCGCCTCACCAGAGTTATTCATATAAGTCTGCGGGAAAGCGTAGGCCACGACGTCTAAACCATCACGGTGCTCCGCAAGCAATGACCGGCTTCGCAATGACGGCACAAGCCGCAACCCTCGACGGTCACAGGCAACGACCAAGGCTTTCGCCCCAAGGTTATGACGAGTAAATTCATACTCGCGCCCGGGGTTGCCTAGTCCGAGCACGATCTTTACGGACCTCACAGGTACCTACTTACTCGTCCTCGCCAGCTCCTGCCTCACGGGCAATGATACTGTCAAGGTCGGTCGCGATCTCAAGACCTTTGGGAAGTCTGATCGCAGAAGCCAAAACCACGCCGTCTGTGAACATGTCGGACCCAACGGGAATGGATACCGGAATACGTGCTGCAGGGCCGCTCACTTCCACATTATCGACAAGGAGTTCGACGCCCTCACCTGCAATGAGTTGCACGGTAACAGTGACGGCTTCCTTGGCATCAAGAATTTGAAGATCAACGTGGAGCAAGTTTCTCTTCACGGGATGACGCTGGATCTCTTTGACCACCGTGGTGAGTTTGTGACCCTCCAACTCGACCTCGAGGATCGCGCCTACCACCTGGCGATGGGAAACGAGATTACCAAGTTCCCGAGCGTTCAGGGCAGCTATTTTGGTCTCTTGGCCCTTGCCGTAAAGCGTCGCCGGAACCAATCCTTGGAAGCGGAGCCGCTTGGATGCCCGGCTACCGAGCTCTCGACCTGTCACGGCCTGCATGACTGAATCAGACACTTATTGAACCTCGTTTAAAAATATGGATTCCTGCCAGGGCCGGCCGAAATATAACCCAAAGCATCCTAGTGGACGCGCCTCGATATGCCTACCGTGCTTTTGGCAGCGGCTCACGCGTGCGAACCACGCGACGACTTCTGTAGCCCAAAAACATAGGCCGGCAATAATGCTAGGAAAGGTTTTCTCCGCCAAAAATGTCCGACACCGAGGTATCCTCGAAGACCGCTCCGATGGCCTGGGCAATCACCTTGGCTACGGAGAGAACTTCTAACTTCTCGATCCTGCGTTCGGGCAAAAGTGGCAAAGTGTTGGAAATCACCACTCGGGAAATTGGCGACTCTGTCAATCGCTTTGCCGCCGGATCAGAGAGTATCCCATGTGTGGCCATAGCCCATACGTCGGCAGCTCCCGACTTCATGAGGAGCTCCGCTGCCGCGCATATCGTCCCCGCGGTATCGATCATGTCGTCGATAATTACGCACCGTTTCCCCCGGACGTCGCCAACGACGTCGAGTGCCTCAACGACGTTCGCCTTGCCGCGGGGGCGCCGCTTATGCACAAACGCGAGTTCCATGTCGAGATAGAGCGAGAAGCGAGACGCCACCTTGACGCGACCGGCGTCGGGGGCGACAATGACGGCCTCACCGCCAGCGTTCTGGCGCAGGTAGTCAATTAGTACCGGCATCGCGGTGAGGTGGTCGACCGGCCCATCAAAGAACCCCTGAATCTGCCCGGAATGAAGGTCCACCGCAATAATCCGGTCCGCCCCCGCGGCGGCAAGCATATCGGCTACCAACTTGGCGGTAATCGGCTCTCGCCCTGAAGCTTTACGATCTTGGCGAGAATAGCCGTAGTACGGACAAACCGCAGTGATTCGCTTGGCCGAAGCACGCTTGGCGGCATCGATCATGTTGAGCTGCTCAAAGATCGCCGAATTTACCGGCGATGCGTGGGATTGGATGATAAAGATGTCCTTGCCTCGAATCGATTCCCCGTAACGGCAGTAGATCTCACCGTCAGCAAACTCACGTAGATCAACTTTGCCGAGAGGAACGTCAAGATGAAAGGCAACCTCGGCGGCGAGTTCGGGATGCGATCGCCCGCTGTAAATCTCGAGGCGTTTCCTAGGAACCAGTTCCACAACTTACTCCAAAACTACGAACGAACCCGTAATACTCTCCGCAAACACTTTCGCACCAGCTTTGACAACCACATATGGGCCGACGACAGCATTCTCGCCGATATGACAACCATCGAGATCGGATCGTATTACCCGTGCACCATCGTCGATGATAGAGTCGGTGATCCTCACCTCCGGACCGATCTCCGCAGCTTTACCGATCACAGTCTGGCCAACCAAGAAAGATCCCGGCCAAATTGTAGTATCCGCGCCGATCTCCACGGTTGAGTCGATGTAAATACTTGACGGATCAACAAGATTGATTCCGCGTCTCATGAAAGAAGCGTTGATTCTCAGGCGCATCCTTCGCTCGACCGAAGCAAGTTGTGCGCGGTCGTTCACCCCATACGCCTCGGTGGCGTCGGTAATTTCGTAACCCGAGATCTTGTAGCCGGCCTTTGCCAGTATTTCGATCACGTCGGTCAAGTAATATTCGGCTTGGGCATTTCTCGGGTTGAGACGCCTCAGCGCCGGAGCGAGTACATCGAGGTTCATTGCGTAGAACGATGCGTTGATGCGATGAGACTCCCGTTCAGAGGTGGTGGCGTCGCGATCTTCGACGATCTTAGCGACAGAATCTGACTTTCCGAAAATCACGCGCCCATACCCTGATGGATTTTCCGCCTCGGTAAAGCTCACCGTTATTGCCGACCCACCTGCTTCATGGTCGTTAAGAAGCTCTCCTATCGTTGCGCTCGTCAGTAGCGGCGTGTCACCAGGGACAACCAGCACCACCGGGGATTGGGACCCCGCAAAGGTGAGTGGGTCAGGGAGCGACGTCAGTGCCGTTGCTAGAGCATCG
>JAKASN010000262.1 GCA_021819025.1 Actinomycetes bacterium
GATCGCGGCGCAAAGGCGCTCGATTTCAGCCTTGAGATCTGAAACAACCAAAAAGGCGTGAAGCGGAAGGGCCACACCAATGGCGTCACTGGCAAGCGCCATTCCGACACGGCGCTTGCCGAGATCCAGTCCGATCAAGCGCATTGCAATCTTCCTAAGGCCGCCATTGCACCAGGTTTAGCTCGAAGCACGAAGTTTGTCTCGAACCAGCTCAAGGGCCGCATCGACAGCGGCGACGTTCTTGCCTCCAGATTGCGCAAAATCAGGGCTGCGGCCCACTCCCCCACCCAAGAGTCGAGCCGACTCGCCGATTAGCGCCGAGACGTCCACTGGGCGAGCCGGAGTATTCGCAGCCACAATAGACACCTTGGCGCCCTCCAAGACCGAGGCGAGTACCACCACTTCGATCCCGGCTTTGGATCGCAGCACCGATACTGCATCCTTGAGCTGACCAGGGGTGAGTCCGTCAATGCGCTCCACCACTGCTCCAGCCACGGCCTTGGTGTAAAGTTCCTGGGCCATGGTAACCACTTGGCGAGACTCGTGCTCCTTGAGAGCTTCGGCCAACTCCTTTTCCTTGGAGCGGATCGCAGTAATCCGCGCGGGAACCTCAGCATCAGAAACCGCAAGTAACGTGCCAAGATGGGCCAAGACGTCGGATCGGTCCAAAAGATAGCTGATCGCCTCGCGCCCGGTAACGGCTTCGATGCGACGCGTGTTCGCCCCGATCGACATCTCCGAGACGATTACGAAGACCCCAATCGCGCCGAGATGTTCGACGTGGGTGCCACCACAAAACTCCATGGAATGGCTTCCAGCTTTGACCACGCGGACTTTGTCGCCATACTTGTCACCGAAAAATGCGATGGCACCCATATCCAAGGCGTGCGCCTTCGAGGTCTCCTCAGTAACTACTTTCTCATCAGCAAGTATCGCGTCGTTGACCATCATCTCGACTTGGCGCAGCTCCTCTTTGCTCACCTGACCCCAGTGAAAGAAGTCGAACCTGAGGCGATCCGGCGCTACTAGTGAGCCTTGCTGCTTTACATGCGTCCCGAGCACCTCCCTCAAGGCCCAATGTGCTAAGTGAGTCGCGGTATGGTTTCGCCGTATCGCAGCACGACGCGGACTATCTACGATGGCCGTGGCGAGTTGCCCAATCATAAAGTGACCCTCTACCATCTTTACCTGGTGTTTGATGAGAGAGCCCAAAGCAAAGGTGGTATTGATGACCATCGCCGATCCGGTCTCAGAGCCAATCGTTCCGGTATCGCCAACCTGCCCGCCTTGCTCGGCGTAAAAAGGAGTGCGATCCATAAAGACTTCTACGGTATCTGGGTCGTCACCGGCGAAGATCGCGATGATGCGTCCTTCGTCCTCGGTGGTGACATAGCCGCTGAAGTCGCTCGAACCAAACTGTTCAGCGAGCTCTCGATACTGCTCAACGAGGCGGCCCTCGTCGCCTTTTTCTTTGAAATCTGCCCTTGCCCGGGCTCGTTGGCGAGCCATCTCAGCATCAAACCCCGCGACATCCACTTCGACGCCGCGCTCGCCTGCGATCTCTTGGGTCAACTCGATGGGAAAGCCAAAAGTGTCATGGAGGCGAAAGGCCGTGGATCCCGCGATGGGCCTGCCTGACTCGAGTTCAGCATCTAAGAGTGCCGAACCGGACCGCAAGGTGCGAGCAAAGCGATCTTCTTCGCGGGAAATTACCATCTTGATAAAGTCCTCACCGCGGCGCAGCTCAGGATAGGCATCAGCCATGACTGCTACTACCACATCCACCAAGTCACCCAGCATCGCATCGAGTTGTTTGATGCGCCAAGCACGCAGTGCAGACCTTCGGATTATGCGGCGCAGCACATATCCGCGACCCTCGTTGGAGGGGAGGACGCCATCGGCGACCAAAAACGTCATCGAGCGAGCGTGATCAGCCATGATCCGAAGCGAGACGTCGTTCTGGGCGTCTTGGCCATAAACAGCTCCGGTGATCTCGCAGGCCTTGTCAAGAATCGGCGCCAGCAAATCCGTCTCGTATACCGACCCTTTGCCAGCCAGCACCGGGAGAATCCGCTCTAGCCCTGCGCCGGTATCAATACATGGCTTGGGAAGCGGATGCAGCACCCCCTGCTCGTTGCGGTCGTATTGCATGAAGACCAGGTTCCAGATCTCCAGGAAGCGCTCATCGGAGCCATGAGCGGGCCCCCCACCTGAGCCGTAGCGCTCGCCCTTGTCGAAATAGATCTCCGAACACGGCCCGCATGGTCCGGTATCGGCCATCTGCCACCAGTTGTCCTCTTCGAGGCGCTGGATCCGCTCCGGGGCCACCCCCACGGTATCACGCCAGATCTCTTCTGCTTCGTCGTCAGAGACGTGGACCGTCACCCAAAGACGCTCTGGGTCGAGTCCAAGAACCTCGGTTACCAACTCCCACGCGAAAGGGATAGCGGTCTCTTTGAAGTAGTCACCGAAACTAAAATTGCCAAGCATCTCGAAAAAGGTGAGGTGCCGTGCCGTCCGCCCGATCTGATCGAGGTCGTTGTGCTTACCGCCTGCGCGCATACACTTTTGAATCGAGGTCGCCCTCTTGAACGGGGCCTGCTCCTCGCCAAGAAAGTATGGCTTGAAGGGCACCATTCCAGCCACGGTAAAGAGCACGGTGGGATCGTGTGGAATCAGCGACGCCGATGGCACCAAAATATGGCCCTTCTTGACAAAGAAGTCAGTAAAGGCTTTTCGAAGATCGTTTGCTTGCATTTCGATGACAAGCCTACCAGCACCGGCTCATCGCGGCGGAATGATATACGAGCTACACCCAGAGGCCACATCCCCTGGCCGCTTTGGCTGCACCTCGCCGCGGAGTGTGAAGGCAATGCCTTGGGGCATTTAGGCTCTTGAAGTGATTTGATCGATGGAGTTTTGCATTGAGCGACGTGAAGGAATTACCACGATGAGACAGGCAGCCGGGATGCGCACCCTCTACTGCGGCGAAGTGGGGGAACAACACCTGGGTCAAGAGGTCAGCCTGTGCGGCTGGGTCAACCGGGTGCGCGACCACGGAGAGCACCTCTCATTTGTCGACATTCGTGATCACACCGGCACGGTACAGATCGTCACCGACCGCAATTTCGAACTCAAGAATGAGTTCACCATTCAAGCGGTCGGCAAGGTCACCAAGCGGCCGCAGGGAACCCAAAACGAGAACCTCGCCACCGGCGAGTACGAGATTACCAACGCCAAGATAACCGTGCTTGGACCCTCGATCGCGATACCGTTCTCGATCGACGACCGCGCCGAGGTCGAGGAGGTCACGCGACTCAAATATCGTTACTTAGACATCCGCCGCGATA
The DNA here is from genome assembly GCA_021819025.1 of Actinomycetes bacterium. GTDB lineage: Bacteria > Actinomycetota > Acidimicrobiia > Acidimicrobiales > Acidimicrobiaceae > Acidithrix. The sequence continues at coordinate 3,351 of JAKASN010000262.1, forward strand.
AGATGCAGCGCAACCTGCGGACTCGAGCCAAGGTAAACGCCGCGATACGTGCGTCCATGGAAGAGCAGGGCTTCTGTGAAGTGGAGACGCCGATGCTTTGGACGCCGACCCCTGAAGGGGCTCGGGAGTTTCTCGTGCCGTCGCGTCTCCAGCCGGGAAACTTCTACGTCCTGCCCCAAAGCCCTCAGATCGCCAAGCAGCTTCTCATGGTCGCAGGAGTCGATCGTTACTATCAGATTGCGCGGTGCATGCGCGACGAGGACCTTCGTGCCGACAGACAGTTTGAGTTCACACAGCTCGATCTCGAGGCGTCATTTGTCACCCAGGTAGACATCCAGGAATTTATTACCAAGGCGATGATCGCGGTGGTGCAATCCGTCCGCGGAGTGACCTTGGAGCCATTCCCCAAGATGACTTGGTTCGAGGCGATGGACACCTATGGAGTCGACAAGCCCGACTTGCGCTATGGAGCACCGCTGGTCGATTTGAGCAAAACTCTCGGCGACTCGGGAATTCGCGCCTTCGATGCTCCGTGCGTAAAGGGGATCAGGGTTCCCGCCAGCACTGCGCTTTCTCGATCAAAACTGGACGCACTAATTGAACGCGCCAAGGCGCTCGGCGCCAAGGGTTTGGCCTGGTTCAGAGTAGTTGACTCCCCCGAAGGCCTCGTGCTGGAGTCGCCACTGGCAAAGTTCCTCAATCCCGACCTTACCAAGTCTCTCATCAGCGAACTATCTGCCCAGCCTGGCGACTTGGCTTTGGTGGTTGCCGACAGCTGGGCGAGGTCCGTGGCGGTACTCGGGCAGATCCGCATTGAGCTGCGCCCAACCAACCTGGACCACTCGGAGCTGCACTTTATCTGGATAACCGACTTTCCTCTCTTTGAAGGACTCGACGAGTCGGGAAGGCCCATTTCAGCCCACCACCCCTTTACCATGCCCAACGACGATGACTTCGCCTTG
>JAKASN010000263.1 GCA_021819025.1 Actinomycetes bacterium
CTCTCAAATACCATCTTAATCTAGTGGTTGGAGACCGGCACCACCATGGCGCCTTTCTTGGGGTACAACTTGAGGAGCCCCTCGGACTGGAGCTTGAGGAAGGCCTCGCGTACCGGTGTTCGCGACACCTTGAGCGCTTCGGCGATCTCGCCTTCTGAGATCAGTTCGCCACCGGGATAGGTCCCGCTGAGGATCTTCGATTTGGTGAGATGGTAGGCGCGATCTGAGGCGGCGGGGCGTAGACGTCCTCGACTCCTTTGCCTCAACGAAGAGCTTTTGTCTCGCGTTTGAGCTCGCGCTGGCTGAGTGCTTTCCGGTGCCACCTTGAATCGCCTGCCTTATTTGTCCGCTCTGCCGCGCTCCTTTGAGCGGCAGAGCCAAGTGTGCCCTTGGATGTTGCGCAAAAGCGCAGCTCATACACAAGCAAATACATTGAATGCATTAGGATTCGATGATGTATTCATGATAAACATAGCTTAGTTATTGCCAAGGTGCAAGCCAAAGAATAGCAAAGATGCTGGGTCGGCAGGGTTCAGAGACGCGAGATGATCTCTTACTTTCAGCGTTCTCTTAGTTGTGCGTGGGCATTGCCCATCGCCTTTGCGATACGCCTTGGGGATGCCAAGGCTATCAGTACGTAAACTCTAGGGCCATGACCCAGGTGAACTTGGACTATCTCTTCATGCCTCGCTCGATTGCGGTGGTGGGTGCTTCAGCGGATCCCACCAGAATCGGCGGCAGGCCGATCCGCTCGAGCTTGGACGCCGGCTTCACTGGAAGCATCTTTCCCATCAATCCCAAATACCGCCAAGTACAGGGGCTGAGGTGCTATTCGAGCTTAAGCGAGGTGCCCCAAGCGGTGGATCTCGTGGTGGTGGCCCTCCCAGCGCGTTACGTTCCTGAGGTGGTGGAAGAGGCGTCACAAGTTGCGGCGCGATCGATGGTGATCTTTTCTTCGGGATACGCCGAGACCGGAGAGCTAGGGAGGATTGCCCAGGCGCAGCTTGTGGCGCAGGTCGCCGCTACCGAAATGGTAATGCTCGGGCCGAACTGTCTCGGGGTAATCAACGCCTCATTGGGCGCGGTGGCTTCGTTTAGCTCGGCGTTTGAGTCAGGTCCGATTCGAGATGGCAACGTGGGTTTTCTATGCCAGAGCGGCGCCTTCGGATCCTACTTTCTCACCCTGGCTCGTTCGCGGGCCCTAGGAGTCGGGCTGTGGGCTGCCACTGGCAATGAAGCATCACTTAGTAGCGCCGACTGTATCGAGTATCTGGTAGGGGTGGACGAGATCAAAGTAATTGCCGGATATCTCGAGGGCGTCCAGGACCTCGCTCAGATCACCCGTGCCTTGCAGATGGCCCATGAAGCCAAAAAGCCAGTAATCCTACTCAAAGCGGGGCGGAGCGCTGTTGGCAGCCAAGCTGCACTTAGCCACACCGGTGCGGTGGTAGGTGACGACGGGGTCTTTGCGGCTTTGTTGGAGCGCTACGGGGCGTATCGGGCGCGCGATCTTGAAGACCTTTTGGATCTCGTGGAAGCTTGCTCCTTGGGAAGTTATCCCCGCGGCCCCCGAACTTGTTTGATGTCGGTCTCCGGCGGGGCGGGAATTATCATGGCCGATGCCGCGGTGGCGGCGAAACTTGACCTCAGCGAGCCCGAAGCGAGTGTGCAAAGAGAGCTCAAGGAGATCGTTCCCTACGCCTCGGTCTCAAATCCCGTCGACTTTACCGGGCAGTTCCTCAACGATCCCAGCATCGCTGGCCGCTTTCTTGAGCGCCTCGCCTCAAGCGAGCAATTTGACGCATTTGTCATCTTCTTGGGTCACACTGCGGCCCTAAATCCTCGCGCACAAGAGGCGCTAGAGACCATTGCCCGACTGGCGCGGCGCGATCAAGCCAAGTTCTACTTGGTCGCCACGATATCCCAAGAGATGCAAGATGTGCTGAGAGAGGCCGGGGTAGTCATCTCGACGAGCCCCACGGCGGTCGTGGCGCTGATCGCTGAGATGATCGAAATCAGAAGGAGCCTTGAGTCGCCGCTTCAAGGAGCTCCAAAGCATCTCAGTGCCGCGACGCGGCTTGAGATCGCCGCGACATTAGCCCGCTATATACCCTCCGAGCTGCTTGAAGATGCCGACGCACGCAAAGTTCTCGGGAGCATTGGCATTGGCGTGGTTATCTCGATTCCCGCGCAAACTCCCGAAGATGCGGGTCGCATCGCTCATGCTTTGGGGTTCCCGGTAGCCATCAAGATCACCTCGCCCCAAGTGTCGCATAGATCCCGAGCTGGGGGTGTGCGCGTCGGTCTTATGAGCGCCTCAGAGGTGCAAATCGCTGCCTACGAAATGATCGGCAAGGTGGCTGCGCGGGTACCAGGATCTCATATCGAGGGATTCGTAGTCGAGCCGATGGTTGGCGGCGGTCCGGAGATGATTCTGGAGGCACGTCGAGACTCCTCCTATGGGCCGGTGATTGTGGCGCGAAGCGGCGGAGTGCTCTCCGAGGAGTTGAATGACGCCGCGATGGCGATGGCACCAGCCTCCAAGGTCCACGCACGGCGACTTCTTGGCAATACCGTGGTTGCCCAGAGTGTCCGCGCCAGCCGCTTTGAGCAGGACTACTCTATCGAGCCGCTCGTCGAGGTAGTAGTCAATCTCTCCAGGCTCCTGGCATCGGTCCCTTCGATCTGCCAAGTGAAGCTCAACGTGATCCTCCAACCGCGCGACGAGGCCCCAGTCGTTGCCGACGCCCAGGTTCGCCTCTGCGCTGATGGCGCCTTGGGCGAGAACAGCTTTTCCCCGACCCACGAGGGGAGTTGACGCGATAGCCCCGCAGCGTCACAGCGAGTGCTCTCCATTGTTGCCGCGGCCCCCTCGGGCCCTGGGAGCTTTTTCGGCAAGCTGGTAGAAGGCGAAGCTAATGCCAGGCGCCCCAAGGCGCGTCATCAAGAGAGAGAAGTTCGCCTAATTTGGTTCAGGTCGCACCGATACCTCTAGCTTGCGGCGGTCGTCCCTCAGGTGCGCTTGGTGCGCGCCATGGAGTAAAACTCCGGGTTGGGCATCATTTGGGTGAATCCAGCCATGCGGTTGGAGAGAGCGAAAAAAGCCGCGATCGCACCGGTATCCCAGATCTCCTCATCGCTCAAGCCGATGTCGTGGAGCGCTCCGTAGTCTTCCTCGTCAATGAGGTGAGCTCCGCTAGCTACTTTTAGCGCGAAGGCACAAATCGCTTTTTGCCTGGGGCTCAAGTCCGCGAGGCGGTAGTTCGTCGCCACTTGGTCCGAGAGTGCGGGATTCTTGGAGTGGATCCGCAGGATAGCACCATGGGCCACGACACAGTACATGCAGCTGTTTGCCGCCGACGTCACCACCACGATCATTTCCCGCTCAGTTTTGCTGAGGCCGGACTCCTTGGCCATCAAGGCGTCGTGATAGGCCATAAAGGCCCGGAACTCCCCTGGTCGAAGCGCGAGCTTGAGAAAGACGTTGGGTATGAAACCGGTTTTTTCCGCTACCTCCTCAATTCTCTCTCTGATGTCGTCATCTAGCGAGGCGAGCTCTGCGACCTCATCGACGAATCCGGGACGATATCGGGTCGTTTCCATATTGCTCCTTTTTCCGGACCCTCTCCTCATGCCTTGCGAGAGGGTGGCTTGGGGTGTGCTTTGTGCCCTCTAGAGGTCGGGGAGCACTGCCACCACGACCTTTTTACAGTACCCACTGTGCACCTTGGCAAGGGCGAGAAGGAGATAGCCGGGGCGGAATCCCAGGTGGACCTCTAGGTCGCGCAACCTCTCGATTCGGGTCTCTTCGGAGGGGAATGTCGCTAGCGCTCGAGCATCGAGGAGCGGAAAACTCACCAGGTGATTATGGAACGGGAAGGTCGCGCTGAGCTTGTTGGAGCGTTGGTTGCGTTCAAATGCGAGGCGCTTGGAGAGCTTCACAAGCGCCACCGAAGGTCGGTTTCCGTCAAGTTGCGCATAGGCGATCGAGGGGCCTGACGAGCCCAGTAGGGGAGCGTTTTCGCTGACGCAGTTCTGCTCAAGGAGGGCGCGGAGGCGGCGTCGTCGCGGAGGCGCGCCGGTGCGACTCAAGCTTCCTCCCCCGATTAGTTCAGGTCGACCTTGGTCGACAAGGTGGTGGCGGTTCAATCCGCTCATCGTGATGGGCGTAAAAGCTCCGAGTCGCATGGTGGCCTCGAGATCTCCAGTCTCGATACGATTGATTCGCCCGGTCTCGGCGTTGATGGCGATGAGCTCGTCTCCGAGGCGACCAAGATTGATAAAGGCCACCGCGGCGTTCGGCGCTA
>JAKASN010000264.1 GCA_021819025.1 Actinomycetes bacterium
CATTAGCCAGAACCACGGCGTGAGCTCCGCGTCGCCGTCGCCGACAGCATTTGGCTGTTCAGTGGCTCCGCGTCCGTGAGGTAGGCGTCGCTTAAAGGCCGGTTGCGGGGCGCGCACGCGGTCGCTGTCGCGCGAGCGATCCGATCTTGCCATCGATGCCTTTCTTCCCAAGAATTGTTGTGACTTTTCACCCTATCACGAAAGTTGCCGAGCAATTCCCTCGATCAAGGCACCCTTGGGGCGAACTCACGGGCCAATCCCAGCTTGAGAAAGCGGAATCGTGACTAGCTGGCTTTACACCAGGCCGAGCAAGAGAGAACACTCCGGCCAGGCATACCACCCTCCGCGCTGCTCAATTTGGGCGGCAAGATCCTGTTCGGCTGGCGGAGCGTTGGAGGGCAGTCCAGGAAATCCCAGGCCGTGCCAGGTGGCAAGCGAGAACTGGTAAGCCCCGTAGTACCCATTGCCGGTGTTGTCCTGGTAGTTGTCGCTCGATTCGCATTGTCGAAGCGCTGCGAAGGCCGCCGGGGAAGGCGGCGCGGGGATACCACCCCAGTTCGACACTCCCGCTTGGCCGTGCACGACTGCGTTCACCCCAGCTGGGACGGGGGCCCCTTGAGAGCTTGTCGCCTTGGCGGCGAGCTGGGCGGCAAGTTTCGCGGCGAGCTGCTCTTGGACGAGCGACGCTAGCTGGCCGTTAATGGCCACCAGAGAACCCTGCTCCCTTTGCACCGCGCTCGCCAGCGCCGATTGTGATGCGGCAATCTGGCTGCGCGCGGCGGCCGCTTGGGCGGTGGCTGCGGCTGCCACCGCAATCTGCTGGGTCTCTTGAGCTTGGGCCACCTGGTAGGACAGTATCGCGGTATTGGCGTCAAGACCCATCACCCGCTCGTACTCTACCCTCGCCACTAGTTCGCCAGAGGTTGAGGTCATCAGCACGATCAGCGATTGCGCACCCGAGGCATTGGTAAATTCATCCAGGGCGATCTCCGAGAGGAGCTTCTTGGCATGGCTAAGCGCCGCGCCGTCGGCAATCAAGGCGCGCCGCGCAGAATCCAGCCGCAACTGGGCATCAAAGAGCCGGGCATTCGCGGCATTCTCGGCCACAGCGAGCTGGTGGATCTGGCTGCTCTGCAACGCTATTGAACTGGTAAGCTGCGACGCTTGGGCTTGGAGCTGAGACTGGGAAGGCGATGCAGAAACCGACGGCGTCCAAAGCAAAACTGCCCCGAGCAACGGAAGCGCCGCGAGAGCGGGGAGAAAGTTTTGTTTGCGGTGCGCGCCTGTGGCGCGAAGTCGGGTCATTCATTCCTCATGACTCAACGCCGATCCCTGAACGGACCGACATGTATGGCAATATTTTTTATCGTGCCAAGAGACGATTGTAGCGCAATTCGCCTCACGAAAGTGTCACCTTGGTCATCAATTTGCCCGCAACCAGCAATACTTTGCTGCACCCCAACCCCGATTTGGCCACAAGGAGAGGCCAAAAAAGCGAAAACCGCCCAGGCGCCAAGCCCATGGCGCGCGGTTATTTCAAGGCAGAAAAGCTCATGTCAAAACAAAGCTTGCAGATATTCGATGTCGACCACTGCATCGCAAAGCGGTGGCCCCGCGATCACCTTGGTGGGTTCGCCAAGGTCTCCCAAGCTGTCGACCACCGCGCTCGCACCAGAAAAGTCCTGGGCAAAGGTGTAGGAACTCGGAGTGATCAAGGTTTTAATTCCAGCGCCCAGCGAAGATCCCAGTCCCCCTTGGGAATCCTCGATGGCGATCACCTCGGAGGCATCGATGCCGAGGCGTTCCAGAGCGAGCAGGTAGATATCCGGGGCGGGCTTCTTTTGCTCAACGACGTCTCCTGCAGCGATCACCGCGAAGGACTCCGCCCAACGCTCGCCGAGGGCCGCTCCCAAAAGCGCAGCGACATTTGACCGACTCGTGGTCGTGGCGATGCCCAAGCCGATCCCAGCGGACGTCGCCGCGGCCCAAAGACGGCCGACCCCAGGACGCAAAGATATCGCCCCGGTGGCGACCTCCGAGGTAAAGATCTCCGTCTTGCGGGCGTGCAGCGCCACAATATCGCCAGGCGAGAGTTTGGGCACCGCGTCGTAGGCATCGACAAAGTACGCGATTCTCTCCTTGCCTCCGGTCACCGAGAGAAGCTCGGAATAGAGTTCGTCGTCCCAATGCCAAAGAATCCCAAACTCCCGAAAAGCTTGGTTAAAAGCGGATCGATGCGCCTGCTCGGTCTCGGCTATGGTGCCGTCGACGTCAAATAAGATCGCTCTGAGATGCTTTGCTTGGGTCATCGGCCCATCCTAATGACACCCTGGGACCCTCTTGACGCCAAGAGACACTAACGGAGAATCTACCTTGAGACACTGCTCGCATCACCAGCAAAGCGGACGCGCAGTTCACGCTTGAGAATCTTGCCGGTCGCGTTGCGTGGTAGCTCCGACACCACCTCGACCCTCGTGGGTGCCTTAAAGTGCGCTAGGCGCTCGCGGGCAAAAAAGATCACTTCGTCTGGGTCTATCGCATCGGCGTCTCTCGCGACTACCACTGCGACCACGGTCTCCCCCCAGCGCTCGTCCTTGACGCCGATCACCGCGACATCTTGAATGCCGGGATGGCGGAAGAGCACTTGTTCCACTTCAATGGGATAGACGTTCTCGCCCCCGGTAATGATCATGTCCTTCTTGCGATCCACCAGAGTGATGAATCCTTCAGCGTCGATTCGTCCCAGATCCCCGGTATGAAACCAACCGTTCTTTAGCGCCTCTGCGCTCGCAGCGGGGAGCCCCCAGTAGCCCTTGAAGATATTGGGACCCATCAAGAGCAGCTCCCCGACCGTCCCAGTTTCACAATCACGGTCCTCTTCGTCGACGATTCGCGCGTCGACGTGCATGCACACTCTCCCAATGGATCCCGCCTTGGACTTCACGTCTTCGGCGGCCAGTACCGAGACCACCGGTGAAGTCTCTGTCATGCCAAAACCCTCCAGGAAGTTGATCCCTTTGCTTTGAAAGAACTCGATGACCGTGAGTGGGCATGGCGCTCCTCCGGAGATTCCAAAACGAAGCGATCCCAAGTCATAAGAGTCGAAGTCCTCCACTTGGGCGATGGCAGCCCACATTGCGGGAACCAGAAACATTCCCGTCGCGCGTTCTTTGGCCATCAAATCCAGCGTCTCTCGAGGTGAAAAAGTCTCCAAAAGGTAGTTGCTCGCCCCGAGATAAAACAGTGGCAGGGTAAAGACGCCAAGTCCCCCGATGTGAAACATCGGAGCGGCGGTGACGCTGCGGTCGTCGTGAGAAAGGCCAGTGAGTCGACCGAGCATGTTGATGGCGTTCCACACCATATTGCCATGAGTGAGCATGGCACCCTTGGGTCTTCCCGTCGTCCCCGAAGTGTACATCAACATCGCCACGTCGCCGAGGTTTACTTCTTCGTCGCGAGGATCCGCCGCAGCGTCCTTGAGCAAAGCTTCAAAGGGCATCACTGCATCTGACCACTCCGCTGGGGAATCGCCAACCAGATAAAGCTCCCTAACATTTACGCCCTCGACTTGCATCGCCGCCGCCGCTACTTCGAAAAGGCGCCCGGAAGCGACAAAGACCACCGCACCGGAATCCCCCAGGAGGTAGGCGACTTCGGCGCTAGCGAGACGAAAGTTGATCGGGACCGCTATCGCGCCGAGTTTCGCACAGCCAAAGAGAACTTCCATGAACTCCACCGAGTTAAAGAGAAGCATCGCTACCCGATCGCCAAAGCGCACACCTTGGCGATAGAGGCCGTTCGCGACGCGATTGGTGCGAACGTCAAATTCGGCATAACTTACCCTTCGACTCTTGGACTCCAGTGCGACGCGATCCCCCTCGATGAGGGCGCGGCGGCTCGCCCACCTCCCCATTCCTTGATCACGCACTGTGGCTCCTCCCGACTGAAGCAGTTCCAAACTCGTCCCGACCCAACCCTGGCCGTACTAGGCCACCTCGATGTGGGGCTTAGTTTCAATTCTGCTCCATCTCGCAGTGCGATGCGACGCAATTGCGACTTCAATGAAGGAGATCTCAGTAGAGCGAAGCGGCGCCGCTCAATCCGTCGAAGTTGTCCTAGCAAGTCAAAGACCCGCGCGCCCTGGGCTCCGGCAAGCACCGCAGCGACGCTAGATGGCAATGCGGCTACCTGGGCTCCGGATAACTTCTGCCATCTGCTCTGAATGAGCGCGCCTCGTCCGAAACACCCGGATGTACATGGGTACAGAGTGCGAAATCGCCCAAGAGCGAGAGAA
>JAKASN010000265.1 GCA_021819025.1 Actinomycetes bacterium
ATCTCCAATCCCTAGCATTTTCGGGTCACACGACTATCTGCAGCCAAATCCTGCCCTGGATCGGCTCCTACATTCCAAAACGGGGTGCGTAACAAGCACATACCTTGTCTGAGCCCTCCTTTGTGTCTCACTCCATGGCACTTTCTTCGAGCAACTAGAGATGAATACCTGCGGGAACCGCACGGTTATTGCGGCGCAGTAGTATTTGTGGAGCGCGCAACCGCGGCCAGCGCGAGCCTTTCGTTCGGCAATTGCTCCCCAACTCCTCGTTGGTTCGACATCGGCCCATTGCGACGGTGTCAACAGGTAGGGCACCCATTTGACGCGCGCCTTAACTGCTCGCCTCTTTCTAACTCCATCTCGCACAGTCGAATTTGTCAGATTCTCAGAACCCGGCCTCAATTCCCCTCGAACTCAAAGAATGCCACAGACTGCTCCCAAATTTCACTTCGCGCTTCATGATTACACTCAGACTCCTCGTAGGCCCAAGAACTCTATTTCCTAAAAGCACCACCGAGCCTCCCACATTCGATCCAATACATACCTCGGACCGCCGAGTGGCCATGACGGTCACAATCCCGGTTCCCGCTCTCCTGCCTTATAAGTTCTATCCACTCCTGATTGCGACAATATTGCTTGAGCGTTTCCAGCATGTAAAAGAACGAAGCAACCAACGTATTGTCCGGAAAATGAAGTTCCGCGGCGAGCCGCAAGATTCTGAGGTGACGCATCCAGTTGACCGCGAGGAGTTCCTCCCCACAAGTACGCCCGGTTCGAAGGTCAAGTCCAAAGCCACAGAACCTTCAAGCGAGATCCTTACCCAGCGCTCCCACAAGTCTGCCCTTATGAGCGTCCGTTTGGCCTAGCTTGAAGTCGCCTTCCTAGTGACCCGCCGCCATGCTCATTGAACACCGAGTCGCCGTCCAAGGCTTGGCTGCCGGAACAACCTTCTGGGTTACCGTCCTATACCTAAGGGCCCTACGAGATCCGCGTCAACTCGTTCGAAAAGTGTTATCCTAACACTTGTTTGTTTTTTACTACCCTGCTAACGTTGCTTGTATTCAGGGAGGTTCCAGATGGGCGCTTGGGAGGTGAGCGGGCCGGCGATAGGGATGGCTCGCTCGTGGCGGGATGTATACCCAGAGCTCGCCGTCAAGGTCGAGAGGGTTACCGCACCGAAGGGTCGCGGCATCGCTTGGGAAGGTGCAGAGATCTGGGCGTACAAGGATAGGCCCAGGAACGTCATCGAAGCTTTCCGCTCCAACGTTCACAACCACCCAGACCGAAAGGCTTATTACTTTCATCCCAGTGGCCAAGGTATGACATGGGGTGAGACGGGCGACAAGGTCGACCAGTTCGCTTACCTCCTTCGTCATAATTACGGTTTCAAAAAAGGTGACCGACTATCCCTGCTCACCTTGGGTTGCCCAGAGTATGTAATCGGTTACCTGGCAGCGGTGTCATTGGGCGGTATCGCCGTTCCTGTCAACCTCGGGCTCACTCCCGAGGGCATCGCCGCCCAGATTAACAAAGTCGGAGCCAAGGCGATGGTGGTCTCTCCGGAGATCTGGGAGACCAAGGTCGCATCTGTCCGTGACCAACTCTCGACGGTGAAGTCAGTTTTTATGATTGGATCCGATTTGGTAGACGGAACAGTGGCTTTCTCAAGCTTGAACGGGGAGCAGCGCGTCCCAAGCGACTGGGAGGAAGACGTTGACGAATGGGATCTGTGCGCCATCTCCTTCACCTCGGGTACAACCGGCGCACCAAAGGGAACCATGGCGATGCATATCAACGCCATGGGCTGCGCTCAAGCCATCATGGATGTCGCGAAGGGTTTGAGCAGCGACGATGTTAACCTTTGTATGCCACCGCTTTATCACAACACCGCCGTCTATACCGACTTCATGCCAGCTCTTTTTTCAGGGGGCAAGTGCGTCGTTATGAGTTCCTTTAACCCTCTGGATGCGATAAAGCTGGTTGAAGAACACAAGGCGACCTGGACTGTCGCGGCACCCATCATGCTCTGGATGATGATGAACCACCCGGAGTTTCGGGAGCACGATTGCTCCTCACTCCAGAAAATCATCTTCGGCGGCCACGCTTCGTCCGAGACCTTTATTATGCAACTTGCCAGGGAATTCTCGCCGGTCGCTATGGTCAACGGGGGCTCGGTCTCGGAAAGTACCGCATTGGGGTTCGCACTTCCCACCGAAGATGCCCTGCGAAAGATCACCAGCTGTGGTCTAGCCACCCCGAACTCTGAAATCACCATCTTCGACGAAGATGGCAACGAGATTACCGCAGCGAAAACCATCGGCGAGGTCGCCTACAAGGGCCAGCAGACCAATGCCGGGTACTGGGAAGATCCCCTCAAGACCAGCGAAGTGTTCCGTAAGGACGGATACGTGCTTTCCGGTGACTGGGCGATGTTCGACGAAGAAGGTTACCTCTGGCTCTTGGATAGAAAAAAGGACATGGTAGTCCGAGGTGGGCAAAATGTCTACTGCATTGCGGTGGAGAACAAGCTCTATTTGTACGAGAAGATCTTGTCAGCGGCCGTGGTCGGAGTACCCGACCACGTCTTTTCTGAGCGACTCAAGGCGATCATCGTAGCCAAGCCAGGACAGCACATCACCGCTGAAGAAATACGGGCGCATTGCCGCAATCATCTCGCTCAATATGAGGTACCGGAATACGTCGTGTTCGTGCCAGCAATCCCGACCAACCCGGCAGGCAAGACTCTAAAGCAGCCCCTCGTCGACCTATGGGGCGAGCCTGAGGACGCAAAGGACAGAGTTCTCGAAAAATTTCGCGCCTTCTGCTCCTCGATGCCGACTGAGTTATTGGATCTTGAGCATCTTAGGCTCGATGATGACACGCCGCTATCGCCTCGCAAAGCTCTGGGAGAGATCGAGGCAAGAAGCGAACTGGGCTCGCGGCTCAGGGCAATCATCGACGAAAAAGGTATCGTAGGGTTGCTCAAGCCCAAAGAAGCGCGCTTCAAGAGCTGAATTGTGCTCGTTAGAGCGGCGGGAATTGGACCGGATTCCCGAGGGGCCGAAACAGCGCGACGAGCTTTCGCGCGATTTGTTCCGGCGACTCTCCGCCCGCCTGGTACCACGTCAGAGTCCAGTTGATCGCTCCGAGAAGGCCGAGGCGGAAGTAGCGGCTCTCCACACCCGCGTTGAGTTCGACAGCGTCCACCAGCGTTCGCAGTAGGTCCTCGTAGCGGCCCCGTTCGTGCGCCCATGCCTTGCGAAGCTCGCCATCGGAGATTGAGTTGTCCGCCAACACGGCCGCCAAGACGTTCTCGTGGCCCAATAGTTCCTGCAGGTGAGCCACGCAGGCGGCCTCGAGGCGATCCCAGGGGTCGACAATATTCTCGGTCGCTTTTGCTACGGCATCGATCATTCGGTCAACTCCAGCGGCGTACACCGCGATGAATAGCTCGTCTTTGGAGTTGAAGTGGTGATAGAGCGAGCCTGGAAGAACGCCGAATGCCGCGGCAATATCACGCATTGAGGTCTTGTCGAAGCCCTTCTTGGCAAATTGCCGAGCAGCTACCTCAAGCAGGATCGATTTGCGACCCCCTTCGGCCAGACTCTCCGCTCCCTCGTTACTCGGATCGGCCTTATCTACCGGCACGGTGGCGAGCGCCTTTTTTCTGCGCTCGGACCTGGCTACTGATGAGCTCATACCCACATCCTATTCGGACCCCAACCTAACGCTTGTTTTGTTGGCCAAAAGTGATAGTCTAACGGTTACGAGGGTATCAGGAGGACCGCGAATGGCTGCGTTGACAAGTAGTTGGATGAGGCCACCCAAAGTACTGATCACCAAGATTGGCTTTGACGGTCACGATCGTGGCAGCAGGATCGTGGCAGCGTTTCTCCGCGACGCTGGGATGGAGGTTGTCTACACCGGACCCTGGCAAAAAGTAGAGAGCGTGGTCAATCTTGCCCTCCAAGAAGACGTCGATGTCATCGGGGTGTCCAGCCTCGCTACCGACCACCTCATCTTGCCCGGGCTCCTCGATGCGATGAAAGCAGCTGGAATTGGCCACATCGCGGTTGTAGTCGGTGGCATCATTCCCGACAGCGAAGTCGAAATGCTGATAAGCGCCGGCGTCGCAAGGGTTTTTCACCCCGGTGCCACAAGGGAAGAGATCGTAGGGGCCGTCTCTTCGTTGGCCACCGAAAGCCGCGTCCACGCCGAGGAGCTGAATTGATGCCATGGTTGCGATAGAACCGATCCCAAGCCCTAAATTGCCCTCTGGGTATCTCGAGAGAT